>NZ_JBOICG010000750.1:0-8095 GCF_050739995.1 Pseudomonas sp.
ATTCGCGAGCAAGCCCGCTCCCACATTTGTTTTGCGTAGTGTCAGGTGGAAAGCACGTCCTTGAGAAACCCCGGCGCGATATAGCGTTGATAATGGGCCTCGCTCAGGATAAAGAACTCCCGATCGATGGCATCGCGCAGCTGCGGCAGCGCCCAGTCGCGAAACTCCGGCAGCAGCACCATGCCATAGGCTTCCAGGTTCGAGATCACCCGTGCCCCACGGGCGATCAGTTGATAGGCCCAGCAATACTCGGACTGATGCGGCACAAAGCGAATCTTGCGTTGCTCCAACTGCCAGCGCAGGGTCTTGGGGTCGAAGACCTCGACTTTACCGGCCATCACCTGCACCAGCAGCTGTTCCAGCCGGAGCCACACCGCGCGTTTTTCTTCCTCGTTATAACCGTTCCACTGGATCACTTCGTGGTGGAAGCGTTTGCAGCCACGGCACACAAGATCGCCGTAGACCGTGGAGCACAGACCCACGCAAGGGGTTTTGATAGTTTGGTTGGGCATGGGCAACGACACGCAGATCAGTGAAACAGTACGCCATGTTAGCCCTTTGTCTAAGGTTGATCACCCAGCAAACTTGGCTAGGCAACTTACCTTTAGAAATTTTTTGCCGTAGAATCATCCGGCCTTGTAAGGCGCCAATAATCCGCTGGAAGCTGTTTTCAAAGCGTCACGAGCACAGTCGTTCCTTCAGAACGGTGTTGGCGATGGTCAATGACTCGGTAGGTCAACGCCCTCGCCAACCCTCATCAGCTCCGTTCTGCAGGCGTAAAACTTTGAAAGCAGCTTCTGTGAGGAATGCCGGCAGCGCTGGCTTTGCGGCCCAAAAAGCCCCCGAGCGCATGCGTGCCGTTCATTTCTGGATGAGCGTCCCGTGGGACCACTGATGAGGGTAATAACTGTGCTTGAAGCCTACCGCAAACATATCGAAGAGCGCGCAGCACTGGGTATCGTTCCCCAGCCGCTTAACGCCGAACAAACCGCAGGCCTGGTCGAGCTGCTGAAAAATCCCCCGGCTGGCGAAGAAGAATTCCTCGTTGACCTGATCACCAACCGCATTCCACCAGGCGTTGACGAAGCCGCCTACGTCAAGGCCGGTTTCCTGTCTGCCCTGGCCAAGGGCGAAGCCACTTCCCCCCTGATCAGCAAGCAACGCGCCGTTGAACTGCTTGGCACCATGCAAGGCGGCTACAACATCGTGACCCTGGTCGAGCTGCTGGACGATGCCGAGCTGGCACCTGTCGCAGCTGCCCAACTCAAGCACACCTTGCTGATGTTCGATGCGTTCCACGACGTGGCTGAAAAAGCCAAGAACGGTAACGTGCACGCCAAGGCCGTGATCCAGTCCTGGGCTGACGGCGAGTGGTTCAGCAACCGTCCGACCCTGGCCGACAAGATCAGCCTGCGTGTGTTCAAGGTCACCGGCGAAACCAACACCGACGACCTGTCCCCTGCCCCGGACGCCTGGTCCCGCCCTGATATTCCGCTGCACGCCCTGGCCATGCTGAAAATGGCCCGTGAAGGCATCGTACCGGACGAGCAAGGCAAGACCGGCCCGATGAAGCAGATCGAAGAAATGCGCGGCCAAGGCTTCCCAATCGCCTACGTGGGCGACGTGGTCGGCACCGGTTCGTCGCGTAAGTCGGCGACCAACTCCGTACTGTGGTTCTTCGGCGACGACGTCCCTTACGTACCGAACAAGCGCGCTGGCGGCTTCTGCTTCGGCAGCAAGATCGCTCCAATCTTCTACAACACCATGGAAGATGCCGGCGCACTGCCAATCGAGTTCGACGTTTCCAACATGAACATGGGCGACGTGATCGACCTGTACCCACATGCTGGCAAAGTCTGCAAACACGGCACCGACGAAGTCATCACCACCTTCGAAATGAAGACCCCGGTGTTGTTGGACGAAGTGCGCGCTGGTGGCCGTATCCCTCTGATCATCGGTCGCGGCCTGACCGACAAGGCCCGTGCTGAGCTGGGCCTGGGCCCAACCGACCTGTTCAAGCTGCCAGAAGCCCCAGTCGACACTGGCAAGGGTTACACCCTGGCGCAGAAGATGGTCGGCAAGGCGTGCGGCCTGCCAGAAGGCAAAGGCGTTCGTCCTGGCACCTACTGCGAACCGAAGATGACCACCGTGGGCTCCCAGGACACCACCGGTCCAATGACCCGTGACGAGCTGAAAGACCTGGCGTGCCTGGGCTTCTCGACCGATCTGGTCATGCAGTCGTTCTGCCACACCGCGGCTTATCCAAAGCCGATCGACGTGACCACCCACCACACCCTGCCTGACTTCATCATGACCCGTGGCGGTGTATCGCTGCGTCCAGGCGACGGCATCATCCACAGCTGGCTGAACCGCATGCTGCTGCCGGACACCGTCGGCACCGGTGGTGACTCCCACACCCGTTTCCCGATGGGCATCTCGTTCCCGGCCGGTTCGGGCCTGGTTGCGTTCGCCGCAGCCACTGGCGTCATGCCGCTGGACATGCCGGAATCGATCCTGGTGCGCTTCAAAGGCAAGATGAAGCCTGGCATCACCCTGCGTGACCTGGTTCATGCCATTCCTTACTACGCGATCCAGTCGGGTCTGCTGACCGTAGAGAAGAAAGGCAAGAAGAACGCCTTCTCCGGCCGCATCCTGGAGATCGAAGGCCTGAACGACCTGACGCTGGAACAGGCTTTCGAGCTGTCCGACGCCTCGGCTGAACGTTCGGCTGCCGGTTGCACCATCAAGCTGTCGAAAGAGTCCATCACCGAGTACCTGAACTCCAACATCACCCTGCTGCGCTGGATGATCGGTGAAGGCTACGGCGATGCGCGTACCCTGGAACGTCGCGCCCAAGCGATGGAAGCCTGGGTCAAGAACCCTGAGCTGATGGAAGCCGATGCCGACGCGGAATACGCCGAAATCATCGAGATCGACCTGGCCGACATCAACGAGCCTATCCTCTGCGCGCCAAACGACCCGGACGATGCCCGTCTGCTGTCGAGCGTTGCCGGCGAGAAGATCGACGAAGTGTTCATCGGTTCGTGCATGACCAACATCGGTCACTTCCGCGCTGCCGGTAAGCTGCTGGAGCAGGTCAAGGGTCAACTGCCAACCCGTCTGTGGCTGTCGCCGCCGACCAAGATGGACGCTCACCAACTGACCGAAGAAGGCTACTACGGCATCTACGGCAAGGCTGGCGCGCGCATGGAAATGCCGGGCTGCTCGCTGTGCATGGGTAACCAGGCACGTGTAGAGCCGAATTCGACTGTTGTGTCGACTTCGACCCGTAACTTCCCGAACCGTCTGGGTGACGGCGCGAACGTCTACCTGGCGTCGGCCGAGTTGGCGGCAGTGGCATCGACCCTGGGTCGCCTGCCAACCGTCGAAGAGTACATGGGCTACGCAGCGAAACTGGACACCATGGCCAGTGACGTCTACCGCTACCTGAACTTCGACCAGATCGCCGAGTTCCGCAAAATCGCAGCAAGCGCCAACATCCCGGTGATTCAAGCCTAAGGTGTGTTGACGTAAAGGACGCCGCGTATTCCACGATACGCGGCGTTTTTTTATGCCTGGGATTTGGCCAGTTGCACCGCGCCATCCACACTCAAGCCACTGAGCAACACCTGCGGCGCCAGCGCCTCCGGCAAGGCCTGTAGCACCTCCAACGCCTCATGCCGCACGCGCGCCAGTACCAGGCGTTTACCCTCCCCCCGCACCTGCGCAAAAAACGCCGCCAGTGCTTCGATACTGGTGCCGTCGAGGTCCGGCGACTCTTCCAGGCTGAGTACCACCGCCTCCACTGGCGATTGCCGCATCAGGCGCAACGCCGCGCCCAGGATACGTTCGGCATTCGCAAAAAACAGCGCCTCGCTGGGTCGCACGATCAAGATCCCTGGCACTTCGACAGCATCGGCGTGGTGCTGACGATCAACAAAATCATGACTGTCGCCCAAACGCCCAAGCACTTGGATGTCTGCCGCCGACATCTGGCGCAGCATCAACACCACACTGACGGCTACTGCCAGCAGTAAACCATCCAGCACTCCCAGCACCAGTACCGCCGCCACGGCACAGATCACCAAGAGCCGATCCCGTCGCCAGACAAAGTAGCGCCCCAACGGTTGCAGGCTCAAACCGCGCCCCAGTGCGTAGATGACGATGGCGGCAAGTACCGGTTCCGGCGTCAGCGCGATGTATGGCAACACCGTCAATACGATCACCAACACCACCAGCGCCGCGACGATGCCCGCCAAACGCGAACCGGCACCCGCCGCCTCGTTGGCAGAGGTCGCCGAATACCCGGCACCGGCCGGCATGCCGTGAAACAACCCGGACAGCAGATTCGCCGCGCCCAACGCCAACAAGTCGCGGTTGGACGTCACACGGTCACCGTGCTTGAGGGCGAATGAGCTGATGGAACCGTAGGACTCCGCGTAAAGGATCATCACCAACGCGAACGCCAGCTCCCCCAGGCGCAACCAGTCAGCGAACGGCAAAACCGGAAAGGTCCCGAATTCCAGGCGCAGATCGATCACGCCGATCAACGCCACACCATGGGCCTGCAGGTCCAGAGACTGCCCAGCCACAATACCCAGGAGCACCACCAACAGCCCGCCAGGCAGGCGTGGAATACGTGCGCAAAGCCACAACACAAGCAAAGCAGTCGCCGCTACCATCGCTGCGGGCCAGTTCCAGCGCGGCAACTGTTCCAGTAGTTGCGGCAGGAATCGGATCAGGTTGTTGTCGCTCAGATGCACACCCACCACACCGGCCAGCTGCTTGAGGATGATGGTCAACGCCAGGCCGAAGGCAAAACCGCGCAAGACCGGCTTGGCGATAAATGAAGTGACGCCACCGAGCTTGAACAGCCCGGCCAACAGGAACAGCACGCCGGTAATCAACACCAGCCCGAACGCCAGGGACAGCCTCAGCGCTGGGTCGCCACCTGCCAGGCTCGCGGTCGCGGCCGCCAGAACCGCCGCCGAAGACGATGTCGCCGAGACAATCGCAAAGCGGCTAGTGCCGAACAGGCCGTAGCACACCAGGCCGGCAAACAGCGCGATAACACCGGCCTGGGGCGGCAACGCGGCGATGCTGGAATAGGCCACCGCCTCGGGCAGCAGCAAACCGGCGATGGATAACCCGGCGAGGACGTCCTGGGTACGATTGGGTGGAGCAACAGGGGTTTCAGCGGTTTCAGTTTTCAATCGGCCCAACCCATCCCGGTAGATAACGCGCTTCTTGGCTGCGTGCCAGGAGCATGGCCTTGCTCAACAGCTTGGCGTTTGGCTGGGCAACCACATCGCTGCCGATACGGCTGCGAAAAAAATCCGCCCAGAGAAACTCGCTGAACGGTGTAGCGTCCTTGGCGTACCCCCCGGCAGTACGCAACATCCCGGCCAGACTGCGGTAAGGGTCATCCTGCAAGTCGGTAATCTTGCGGGGAATGGCTTCGTAGGTACGTCGCAAGCCGCGTGCATCGTACGGGTGCACCCATTGATTGAAGGCCATGACATTCCAGAAGGTGCTGCGCTCCACGAATGACAAGTCCTTGAGCATCAACAGCGACACGCTCTTGACCTCTTCCAGCAACAAGGCCAGGCCAAAATGATGGTGATCGGTAATGTAATAGCGCTCATCCGGCCCCAATACGCAGGGAAACCAATGCTTGTCGAGGGCGGCGGCGCGCTCCTTGCGTTTGAGCTTGGTCCAGGCCTGGCGCTTGAGGGCGACTTCAGCCATGCCGACCGTTAGTTGAGTGGGGTGCAGCTTGTCCAGTTTCGCGGTGACGAGTTGCGGTCGAGGACGGGCCATGGGTATCTCCGATAAGAAAACCGTTAAGCCGACAGCTTAGCCCGCATTGTGCTTCAGGGCTTCAGTGGTTTTTCGCCCATAAAAAAGGCCGATTCGCAGTGTGCGCGAATCGGCCTTTTTCGGTGCAGCGTGCTGTCAGGACAGCAACGAATAAATCAACGCGGTGATTGCTACCAGACCCACGGCCGTAACAAACACGTTGGACGCCTGCCCGCGGTACTTGGCCATGGCCGGCACCTTGCGAATGGCATACATCGGCATCAGGAACAGGATCGACGCGATGACCGGGCCACCCAGGGTTTCGATCATGCCGAGGATGCTTGGGTTAAGCGTAGCGACAAGCCAGCACACAATCAGCATGAAGGCCGCGGTCGTGCGATCCAGGGTCTTGGCTGCCGGACGACGCCCCGTCTTGAGCACCAGGCCCTTGAGGCCTTCGCTGGCACCGATGTAGTGGCCCAGGAACGACTTGGCAATCGCCACGAACGCAATCAACGGCGCGGCAAAGGCGATGGTCGGGTTGTCGAAGTGGTTGGCCAGGTACGACAGGATCGACAGGTTCTGCGCTTTCGCTTCCGCCAGTTGTGCTGGCGACAGGGTCAGCACGCAGCTGAACACGAAGAACAATACCATCGCCACCATCAACAGATGCGCACGGGACAGGATCTGCGAGCTGCGCTCATCGGCGTGGGCGCCGTACTGACGCTTCTGGTCCACCGCAAACGCCGAGATGATCGGAGAATGGTTGAACGAGAACACCATCACCGGAATCGCCAACCACAGCGTGTTGAGCAGCGCCGACGGGGCCGGGACTTCGCTGGCGGTGCTCAGGATGCCGCCAGTCCAGTGCGGGATCAGATACACCGCCAGGAACAGCAAGGCAACGATGAACGGGTACACCATCAGGCTCATGGCCTTGACGATCACTTGCTCACCGCAACGCACCACGGCGAGCAAGCCCAGGATCAGTACGAAGGCCAGGATCGCCCGAGGCGGCGGCATGATGTGCAGTTGGTGTTCCATGAAGCTGCTGACGGTGTTGGTCAGCGCCACGCTGTAGATCAGCAGGATCGGGAAGATCGCGAAGAAGTACAGCAAGGTGATCAATGCACCGGCCTTGAGGCCGAAATGCTCTTCGACGACGTCGGTAATGTCGGAGCCATCCCGGCCGGACAGCACGAAACGGGTCAGGCCACGGTGGGCAAAGAATGTCATCGGGAATGCCAGTACCGCGAGGATCAACAGCGGCCAGAAGCCCCCCAGACCTGCGTTGATCGGCAAGAACAAAGTACCGGCGCCAATGGCGGTGCCGAACAGGCCGAGCATCCAGGTGGTGTCCTGGCGGCTCCAGCTTGTGAGGGTTGCAGGTGTCGTTGCATAGCGTTCATCGACGCTATTGGCCTGATCATTCATCCGGTCGGATCTCCGCATTCACACGGCCGGGACGAGTCAGAAATACCTGACAGGCAGCGCCCCAGCCATAACAAGCGCGCGATTCTCCGGGATTCTTTCGAATAAGCAAAGACTTAGCTGAGGAACGGTGTTGCGGTGCAGGGGCTCAAGTACGGCCATAAGCACCGGTTTCAGCGGTCTGCGGCACGATACGCGCAGGCCGAAACAGCGATCAGTTGCTTTCTTGGCACCGACCTGGCGCAGCAACTGACAGCGGCGCAGATCAGCGAATGGGTGATTGCGGGTATAAAAACTCCGTTCTGTGTCGACACCACCTGCCGAGTGATCGGGTTTCCAACTAATAAGCCGAGGTACCCAAGTTGGCATTGCGTAGTTCGCCATTAATGGCGTTCTGCGCAATATCCAGCAGCAGGTCGATCTGCTTCGCTACCGCTACATCCTGCAGGATCGACAGATCGTCATGAGTGACGGTGCCGCCGGCAAAGTGGAATGGGATCAATTTGTTAGCCTCCTGAATTCCTGTTCAGAAATCGGATGACCATGAATAGCGCCGGCACTCAGTTCTATGCGGACCCAGCGACTGAGCTTGCCATGGCTGGCGCCAATGCAGGGAGGAAAAGCCGACGAAGTCTGGCGCAGTCTTTCGGCGTGGGATGGGCGGTTTGTAAATTCAGAACGGCCTTACGCGAGAAGAAATTTTTCTACCTGAGCAAACCGTTCCGTCTTACAAATCCCGCATACTGACCCCATCAAACCCTTCAGGGAGAGCCTTCCGATGTCCATTACTGTTCTGGTTCTGGTTGAAACCATTAACGAATACCTGTCCATCATCGAGGGCAACGACTTTCATGTGATCCTGGCC
>NZ_JBOICG010000751.1:0-18132 GCF_050739995.1 Pseudomonas sp.
AAACCTGGACGCGCTCGTCGCTCAAGCTCTTGAGGCTGTGCAAAGCGCTGAAGATATCAATGCCCTGGAGCAAATCCGGGTTCACTACCTTGGCAAAAAGGGTGAATTGACTCAGGTGATGAAGACCCTGGGAAATTTGCCGGCTGAAGAGCGCCCACAAGTCGGTGCGCTGATCAACGTCGCCAAGGAGCGTGTTACAGAGGTGCTCAATGCGCGCAAGGCGACTATGGAGGAGGCCGATCTTGCGGCCAAACTCGCCGCCGAGTCCATTGACGTAACCTTGCCTGGCCGTGGCCAGGCCTCGGGCGGTCTGCATCCGATCACCCGGACTCTGGAACGTATCGAGCAGTTCTTCACCCATATCGGCTACGGCATTGCCGAAGGCCCTGAGGTCGAAGACGACTATCACAACTTCGAGGCGCTCAACATCCCAGGCCATCACCCGGCCCGGTCGATGCACGACACCTTCTATTTCAACGCGAACATGCTGTTGCGCACCCATACCTCGCCGGTACAGGTCCGCACCATGGAAGCGAACAAGCCGCCGATCCGTATCGTCTGCCCTGGCCGTGTGTACCGTAGCGACTCCGATATCACCCACTCGCCGATGTTCCACCAGGTCGAAGGCCTGCTGGTTGATCGCGATATCAATTTCGCCGACCTCAAAGGCACCATCGAAGAATTCCTGCGGGTGTTCTTCGAGAAAGAGCTGGCGGTGCGTTTCCGTCCATCGTTCTTCCCGTTCACCGAGCCGTCCGCTGAAGTCGACATGGAATGCGTGATGTGTAGCGGTAAAGGTTGCCGGGTCTGCAAGCAGACCGGCTGGCTGGAAGTGATGGGCTGCGGCATGGTTCACCCTAACGTGCTGCGCATGTCCGGGATCGATCCGGAAGAGTTCTCTGGTTTTGCCTTCGGCATGGGCGTTGAGCGTCTGGCCATGCTGCGTTACGGCGTGAACGACCTGCGTCTGTTCTTCGACAACGACTTGCGGTTCCTCGCGCAATTTCGCTAGTCGTAACGAATCTTTAGGAGAGCAGGATGAAATTCAGTGAACAATGGCTGCGTGGCTGGGTAAGCCCGCAGGTAGATCGCGACGAGCTGGTTGCTCGTCTGTCGATGGCCGGTCTTGAGGTCGATAGCGTCACGCCGGCCGCCGGTGTTTTCAGCGGTGTGGTCGTAGGCGAGGTGCTGAGCACCGAGCAGCATCCCGATGCCGATAAATTGCGTGTGTGCCAGGTCAGTAATGGCGCGGAAACCTTCCAGGTCGTGTGCGGAGCGCCTAACGTGCGCCCGGGCTTGAAGATCCCGTTCGCCATGATCGGTGCTGAATTGCCGGGTGACTTCAAGATCAAGAAGGCCAAGCTGCGCGGTGTCGAGTCCAACGGCATGTTGTGCTCCCAGGCTGAACTGCAAGTAGGCGAAGGCAATGATGGCCTGATGGAGCTGCCGGCTGATGCGCCGGTGGGTCAGGACATTCGTGTTTACCTGGCGCTGGAAGATGCAAGCATTGAGGTCGATCTGACCCCGAACCGCGGCGACTGCCTGTCCCTGGCCGGCTTGGCTCGTGAAGTCGGTGCGCTGTACAACGCACCCGTCGCGCGTCCGGTTGTTGCTCCGGTAACGGCAGTGCACGACGAAGTGCGTTCTATTGAAGTGCTGGCGCCAAACGCCTGTCCACGTTACCTGGGGCGTGTGATCCGTAACGTCGACCTGTCCAAGCCAACCCCGCTGTGGATGGTTGAGCGTCTGCGTCGCGCCGATGTGCGCAGCATTGATGCTGCTGTCGACATCACCAACTATGTGATGCTGGAGTTGGGTCAGCCACTGCACGCCTTCGATCTCGCCGAAATCAACGGCGGCATCCGCGTGCGTATTGCTGAAGAGGGCGAAAAACTGGTTCTGCTCGACGGCCAGGAAGTCAGCCTGCGTGCCGACACCTTGGTCATCGCCGACCATTCCCGCGCCCTGGCAATTGCCGGCGTGATGGGTGGCGAGCACAGCGGCGTATCCGCGACCACTCGCGACGTGTTCCTTGAGAGCGCGTTCTTCGACCAGATCGCCATCGCCGGCAAGGCCCGTTCCTACGGCTTGCACACCGATGCTTCGCACCGCTACGAGCGTGGTGTGGACTGGAATCTCGCCCGTGAAGCCATGGAGCGCGCCACTGGCCTGCTGCTGGAAATCACCGGTGGCGAAGCCGGTCCGATCACTGAAACCGTCAACGAACAGTTCTTGCCGTCCGTTGCGCCGATCACCCTGCGTGCCAAAAGTGTCGAGCAAATGCTTGGCCTAGTGATCGAGCCTGCTGAAATCGAACAACTGTTGTCGGCCCTGGGCCTGGCTATCTCCGTGAGTGGGGAAGGGCAGTGGCACGTTGAAGTGCCAAGCCATCGTTTCGATATCAGCCTGGAAGTCGACCTGATCGAAGAGCTGGCCCGTCTGTATGGCTACAACCGCCTGCCGGTTCGTTACCCGCAAGCGCGTCTGGCGCCGCAACCCAAGGCTGAGGCGCGTGCACACTTGCCTGAACTGAGTCGCCTGCTGGTTGCCCGTGGCTACCAGGAAGCGGTGACCTATAGCTTCATCGATCCAAAGCAGTTCGAGCTGTTCAACCCGGGTGTAGAGCCGTTGTTGCTGGCCAACCCAATCTCCAACGACATGGCCGCCATGCGCTCGTCCCTGTGGCCTGGCCTGGTGAAAGCGCTTTCCCATAACTTGAACCGTCAGCAAGATCGCGTTCGCATGTTCGAAAGCGGCCTGCGTTTCGTCGGTCAGTTGGATGGCCTGAAGCAAGAGCCGATGTTGGCGGGCGTGGTGTGCGGTAGTCGTTTGCCGGAAGGTTGGGCGCAAGGTCGCGATACCGTGGATTTCTTCGACGTTAAAGCTGACGTGGAAGCGGTGTTGGGTTTTGCTGGTGCACTGGACGACTTCATTTTCGTACCAGGCAAACACCCTGCGTTGCACCCTGGCCAGACTGCACGTATCGAGCGTGAAGGTCGCTTGGTGGGCTTCATTGGCGCGATTCACCCAGAACTGTCGAAAACCCTCGGTCTCGACCGTCCGGTCTTCGTTTTTGAGCTGGTCTTGGCTGAAGTTGCATCGGGCAAAATGCCTAAATTCAGCGAGCTGTCGCGCTTCCCTGAAGTCCGCCGTGACCTCGCGCTGATCGCCGACCGTGACGTGGCCGCCACTGCCGTTCTGGATGTAATCCGTGAAAATGCAGGGGAATGGCTGACAGACCTCAGGCTATTTGACGTCTATCAGGGTAAAGGCATTGATCCGCATAGAAAAAGCCTTGCAGTTGGCTTGACCTGGCAGCATCCATCGCGCACTCTTAATGACGATGAGGTGAATACCACGACACAAAATATCCTCACCTCGCTCGAACAAAGGTTGAACGCCACGTTAAGGAAGTGACGTATGGGGGCTTTGACGAAAGCTGAGATGGCGGAACGTCTGTACGAAGAGTTGGGTCTGAACAAGCGCGAGGCCAAGGAATTGGTCGAGCTGTTTTTTGAAGAAATCAGGCACGCTCTGGAAGACAATGAGCAGGTCAAGTTGTCCGGTTTCGGCAACTTTGACCTGCGGGACAAACGCCAGCGGCCTGGCCGCAATCCAAAAACGGGAGAAGAAATCCCGATCACGGCTCGCCGTGTGGTCACCTTTCGTCCAGGGCAGAAGTTGAAGGCCCGAGTTGAGGCTTATGCTGGAACCAAGTCATAACGACGAGCTACCCGTCATCCCAGGCAAACGCTACTTCACCATCGGTGAAGTCAGCGAGCTCTGTGCGGTAAAACCGCACGTGTTGCGCTATTGGGAGCAGGAGTTTCCTCAACTCAACCCCGTCAAACGCACTGGGAACCGTCGGTATTATCAGCGCCAGGATGTGCTGATGATCCGACAGATCCGTGCGTTGCTGTACGACCAGGGGTTTACCATCAGCGGTGCGCGCCAGCGTATGTCCGGTGATGAAGCCAAAGACGACACCACCCAATACAAGCAAATGATCCGCCAGATGATCTCCGAACTCGAAGATGTGCTGGTGGTTTTGAAGAAGTAATCCAGGCTTTAAAATACTTCCACATTTCAAAAGCTTGCGGTATATTCCGGTTCGCTTCGTTAAGAAGCGAACCCAGTAACACGCCTAGTCGGGGCGTAGCGCAGTCCGGTAGCGCACTAGCATGGGGTGCTAGGGGTCGAGTGTTCGAATCACTCCGTCCCGACCATATAAATCAAAGGGTTGCGAGATTTTAGCTCGCGACCCTTTTTTATTTTTGATCGTTTTTACCCCTACAAAACGACAGGAATGGGGTTCTCGCTGGTGCCGTGGCGGCCGGTGATTGAGCATAGGCTGGGACAGCAGCTTGCCGCGACAGTGCGTGGCGGTGGGGTGTCGTGGGAGGTTGGTCGACAGCGAGGGCCAGCCCTCGGCTAACCTCCTTCCCGTTTTTCTGGAGTTCAAGTATCACGCGCTTCGATCATTGAAACGTAATCTATCAATGATGGCTGCCAACGCCGCCGAGTGGTTCCTGCGGTTTGGGTAATAAAGATGGAAGCCTGGAAATGGCTCGCACCAATCGTCCAACACACGAACCAAGCGGCCTGCGGCGATGTGTTCGGTCACCTGATCCTCCAGAGCAAATGCAATGCCGACGTGATCGAGCGCGGCGCGGACCATCATATTTGCGTCATCCAGGACAAGCGGCCCCTCCACTGCGACAGTGAATGAATGCCCACCCTGCTGGAATTCCCACTGATATCGCTCGCCTGACGAGACCTTGCGCCATCCGATGCAGTGGTGCTGGCGCAGCTCATGGGGCGTCATCGGGCGGCCGTGTTGTCGGACGTACGCCGGCGTCGCCACGATCGCCAGCCGCAAATCGGGGCTGACGCGTACTTGGAGCATGCCATTGTGCAGATCCTCTCCCAACCGGATGCCTGCATCGAAACCGCCCTCGACGATGTCGACGAAACCCTCCTCGGCAACAACTTCGAGCGTGATGCCGGGGTAGTCGCGGGCCAACTCGGCGAAGCGCGGTGCGAGCACCAGTTCAATGGCCAGGCGTGGCGCATTGAGGCGTACTACGCCATGGGGCTTATCGCGGAATGCGTTGAGGCTATCCAGTGCGACGGCGATGTCGGTGAAGGCCGGAGTAAGCCTGCCCAACAGGTGCTCTCCCGCCTCGGTGGGTGAGACATTGCGCGTGGTGCGATTAAGCAGGCGAATGCCTACCTGCGTCTCCAGTTCACGCATGGCGTGGCTCAGCGTGGAGGGCGTCACGCCTAGCTTGACAGCAGCCCGCCGGAAGCTGCGCTCCTGGGCGATGGCGACGAAGGCGGACAGGCCAGACAGATCGGGCTTTTTTATCATTGCTTTGATTTTTTCATCAATGAATTGAATTTTTCATAGATAGTTTAATTTCAGAAGTCAATCTAGCATGTAAATCCGATCAACCAGCGGATTCCCTGCCATGACCCAGAGCACTGCGTCCTCATCCGTTTCATCTATCCAGTACGGGGCATTCCAGCGCCTCACCGGTAAGGTTGCGCTGATCACCGGTGGTGGCACGGGCATCGGCCGAGCAGCGGCCCTGGCCTATGCCCGCGAGGGGGCTCGCGTTGTACTGGCTGGGCGTCGCAAGGCTGAGATTGAAGCGGTGGCTCATGAGATCATCACGGCGGGAGGCGAAGCGCTGGCCGTGCCTGCCGATGTGGCGCAGGAAGACGACGTGCGCCACCTGATCGCTACGGTCGTCGGACACTACGGCCAGCTGGATGTCGCCTTCAATAATGCGGGCGTATTGGGCCACGTTGCTCCCATCACCGAGCTGAGCAGCACCGATTTCGACACGGTGATTGCCATCAACCTGCGTGGCATATGGCTGTCGATCAAGTATGAGATCGAAGCCCTGGTGGCTCAGGGCAGCGGCGGCGCCATTGTCAACACCTCATCCTGGCTTGCCCACGGCGCGATGGCCGGTACCTCGGCTTATTCGGCCAGCAAGGGGGCGCTTGACGCGCTGATCCGCGCCGTGGCGCTTGAGTACGGTCCGCAGGGCATCCGTATCAACAACATCAACCCCGGCATCATCGACACGCCGATGGCGCGTGGCAGCTTGAATGATGATGATTCGGCCTTCGTGCCCTTCATCGAACACACGCCGGCCAAGCGCGTGGGCCAGTCCGATGATGTGGGAGATGTGGCGGTCTGGCTCTCGACTGACGAGTCGCGCTTTATCACCGGGCAGAACATTCTGGTGGATGGCGGCTACACCATCGCCGGGCTGCGCTGAGGAAGCTGCCGTGCGCAGCATCGAATGGAAAGTCTGCCTGCTGGGCGCCGCGATGTTCTTCGTGGCCACCGCGCAGGCGCGGGACGCACAGCCCATCGTGTTCGCCTCCCAGCCCCGCGTTGGGTATCCCGAGGGTATTGCCTGGAATGACCGTGCGGGTGCGTTTCTGGTCTCGTCGCTGCGTGGTGGGCAGGTTGGTCTGGTCTCTTTGGACGGACGATACACGAGCTTCTCGTCCGACCGATCCCTGATCACCACATCCGGCATCGCCGTCGATGCCGCGCGTAACCGTGTGTTGGTGTGCAATGAAGACGTAGGCATTTCGAACAAGTCCTTGCCCAGCACGCGCAATCGCGTGGCACAGGTGGTCGAGTTCGATCTCAACACGGGTGTGCTGCGGCATGTCTATGATTTCTCGCGGCTGACCAGCGGGCCGATTCTTGCCAACGATCTGACCGTCGACACACAAGGCAACGTCTACGTCACTGACAGCTTCCAGCCGCAGATCTACAAGATCGACCATGCAACCGGGGATGTGTCGGTACTGGTGCGTTCCGATCGCCTGATGCCCGCCGCCCCCGCCAAGGCGGTGGGCACACAGCCTTATCTCAACGGGATCGTTTACCACCCTGACGGTTTTCTGATCGTCGCGGACTATTCCAGGGGCTTGCTTTGGAAGGTTCCGCTGGATGAGCCGCAGGCGTTGACCGAAATCAGGTTGCCACAGCGCCTGAAAGGACCGGATGGACTGCTGCTTAAGAGCCCTACTGAGCTGGTGGCCGTGCAGTCCTTCCCAAGTCGAGCTCAAGGCATGTCGGGGGACGTGACGCTGCTTTCCTCATCCGATGCCTGGGCCAGCGCCCGAATCGAAGCGGTTGCTACCCCACCAGGATTGGATGGGCCGACCACGGCGACGTTGAAGGATGGCGAGGTCTGGGTGATGAACTCTCGTTTCCCACACCTCTTTGCCGACCTCACCACTGCGGATCGAGTTCTGCAATTCAGCATCGTTAGGGTGGAATTCAAGCACACGGGGTCGGTGGAGAGAGCTCCATCGAACGCGCTCATTCCCAACGACGACCGCAATGCCGGGTCGCATTGAAAGGAGATTTACCATGGACTATGTTCGTCTCGGTAGCAGCGGATTGAAGGTTTCGCGGTTGTGCGTCGGTTGCATGACTTATGGAGATCCTGCCTGGCGGCCGTGGGTGCTTCGCGAAGAACAATCGCGCCCGCTCATCCGGCAAGCTCTGGAGGCCGACATCAACTTCTTCGATACCGCCAACATCTACTCCATGGGCGAGAGCGAGCGTATCGTCGGGCGCGCGATCCGGGACTTCGCCCAACGCGAGGAGGTGGTGGTCGCCACCAAAGCCTTCTTCCCTATGAGTGAGAAGCCCAATGACCGGGGGCTCTCGCGCAAGCACATTCTCGCCAGCGTCGATGCGTCGCTGGAACGTCTGGGGACGGACTACATCGACCTCTTCGTGATCCACCGCTTCGATCCCGAGACGCCCATCGAGGAGACGGCAGAAGCACTGGACGCGGTCGTGCGCGCCGGCAAGGTTCGCTATCTCGGGGCGTCTTCCATGCACGCCTGGCGCTTCATGAAGCTGCTGGCCTTCCAGCGACAACATCGACTGGCCGAATTCATCTCGATGCAGAGCCAGTACAGCCTCATCGTCCGCGAGGATGAAGAGGAACTGATCCCTCTCTGCCGTGAGGAGGGCATTGGCCTGACTCCCTGGTCACCGCTTGGTCGAGGGATTCTGACGGGGGCGCGAAAGGCCGGAACACGGCGCGCCACCACCGACGAACAGATCGTGCATTGGTATGACGGGCGTGAGGATGTGGGGAATACCCTTTCAGCGCTGAACACTGTCGCACAAGCGCGTGGGGTTCCACCTGCGCAAATCGCTCTTGCATGGGTGTTGGCAAAACCGGAAATCACCGCGCCACTCATTGGCATTTCCAAGCCTGGGCATTTGGTGGACGCCGTTGAGGCGTTGTCGTTGACGCTATCCGATGAGGAGATGGCTTCTCTGGAAGCGCCGATCAATGTGACTGCTCGCGTCCCACGTTGGTAGGGGGGGCGAACAATGACCTTAGTGCGTGCGTGTTCAAGATCACGCAGAGCTCTCTTCATGCATCGGAGCCGCAGAGGAAAAGTATGAAAATTCAATTGAGTAGTATTGCCATTGCCTGTCTTACGGGGCTTCTGACTTTTGGAGTCACACATCCGCTATCGGCCCAGGAGCGCATTGGGCGCAGTGATTCATGTGTGCCTAACGAGTTGGTTTTGCCGTCAGGCGAACCTTATCCCAATGGTATTGCCTGGACTTCCGATGGGACGCTCTATGTTGGCTTTGTCACCAGCGGTCGCATTCTACGTAAGCGTCCGGGTGAGAGTTGGAAGTTGTTTTTCGGTGGGGCCGATACAGTGTTCGCCGCCAACAGTCTGCGACTGGATGAACGACACGGCCTTTTATGGGGAACCTCGCCTGACTTTCTTCCGTCGGGCCAGGCCCGTTCACATCGCGTCTTCGCGCTGAACCTTGCGACTGGCGAGATTAGCCGTTCCTTGACCTTGCCTGGAGGAGGAATGCCGAATGATATTTTTGTGACGCCAGATGGTGTTGTGTATGTGACCGATACTACGTCGGGAACCATACTACGCCTGCGATCCAAGGATGGCGGGTTTGAAGTGGTATATCGGGACGAGCGTCTGGCAAGCCCGACCGGCATAGGTGCTGCGGGGATCGTTCGCACGCAAGACGGCACATTAATAGTCAACAATTTCGGGACGGGAAAAATATATGCCCTCAATGAGGGCAGTCGCAAGACTCTGCAATTGCGCGAATTATCGCTGCCCCGACTGATTGAAAACCCCGATGGTATGGGGCTGGCACCCGATGGGGCCCTCATCGTTTTGGAGAACGCGATCCAGAGCGGCGCAGGCAAGATACTGCGGATAGCTGATCCGCTTCAGCCCGGGCTACGCAATATTGAAGTCCTGCGCGAAGGACTGGAATCGCCGGTCAATCTGACCATTACGGCAAACGGCTGCGCCTTCATCACTGAATCACGAATTCGGCATCGTCTTCTGCCAGGACATGAAGCAGATACTCCTGATCGATTTCGCATACTTGAAATCCCGATAGGATTTACGCGCTTTCGTGATCGTAACAATCCCTGATCCATTTGCAGCTTCGAATGATCGATTTGCCGCAATGCAGGATACCCAAAACGGAGCTTTCGACTGTGCATGCCTATCAACTGATTTCCGGGCAGGGTATTTCCAGCCTGCGCCGCATCGAAACCACCGTGCGCGAGCTCGGCCCGCACGAGGTTCGGGTCCGCATACGGGCAGTGTCGCTGAACTACCGCGATCTGATGGTGGCTCATGGCAATTACGTGCCGGTATCGGGCAAGCCAGTCGTGCCGGTCAGCGACGGTGCCGGCGACGTGGTGGCCGTGGGTTCGGCGGTCACTCGCTTTCGCACGGGCGATCGCGTGATCAACACGTTCTTTCCTGCCTGGCTCGATGGCGCTCCGTCAGCCGAGAAAACGACGCAGACCTTTGGCGCGGGTTCCGACGGCGTGTTGGCCGAGGAAATTAGTGTGTCGGAGACAGCCTTGGTCACGATTCCGGCGCACCTCGATTACGCGGAAGCCGCCAGCATACCGTGTGCGGCCATCACTGCCTGGAACGCCCTCTTCGTCGAGGGCAGCCTCAAGCCTGGCGACAGCGTACTGTTGCTCGGCACCGGTGGTGTGTCGATTTGGGCGTTGCAGCTGGCAAAGGCCGCTGGACTACGCGTGATCATTACATCCTCCAGTGACGAAAAATTGCAGCGCGCCCGTGTCTTGGGCGCCGACGAGGTCATCAACTACCGCACAACGCCCGAGTGGCAAGAGCAGGTACTCAAGCTCACCAATGGTCAGGGAGTGAACCTGGTGGTGGAGGTGGGTGGCGAGGGCACGTTGACCAAGTCGATCGCCGCGACCGCGATGGGCGGCACCGTAGCCATCGTCGGTGGCGTCACTGGCTTCGCGGGGACACCGGTCGATCCACTCACTCTGGTCGGCGGTGCCAAGCGCCTGGTCGGCATCTTCGTCGGCAGCCGCACAATGTTGGAGGACGTGTGCCGCTTTGTCACCGTGAATCAGACCCGACCGGTGGTGGGCCGCACATTTCCCTTCGAGCAAGCCCAAGACGCCTACGAGTACCTGGAGGCCGGCAAGCACTTTGGCAAGGTGGTGATCAATGTGATCGATTCCCATCCGTTCACGTTGAACTTCGGGAGTTGACATCGGCAGAGCAGATGGAGGGGTTACTCGCTGGCAAGCTGGACGTCGGCATCTTGCGTGTACTTACTCCTCATGCGCCGAATGTCGCCTTGCCTGTCGCTTGCCTTCTACTGTCGCAGTTCTCAACACCAGGGCGGTGTCGAGGCCAGGAGTCAGGGTTAATAACGTGGCAGCGAACGTGAATGCGAGGAGGTTGTCAGCAATAGACATAGAAGATGGCCTTGTAGTGATCATTAACCAGCGTTACCGCAGGCATTGCAGTGGCCCTATGTATTCTATTTTCCTGAAAGCGCATTTAGCCAGCGATTGTCTCGCACAGATGGACGTCGATGTAGTCTTCTACTGAGGGCTGACCGAGCCTTGGCGATTTCTTGAGCCTTCATCAACGACACTACCAACATATCGTCTACCAACTCTCGCTGGGCGCCGCTGCCACCAATACGTGCGACATCCAAAGCTATCGGCTCCAAGAGGCGGGCGCACGCCGCAAAGCTACCGTTCGCAAAGGCCCGAATGGCCGAGCTCAGTTCCAAATTGACTGAGCCAGCGGGAGATGGAGTATTCTGGATTGCCTGCAAAAGGGTTTGCTGACGGCGCTCAATCATTGGCTGATTACCCGTGTGGGCATCGATGATAGACATATGGAAATCGGCGAACGCAAAGCCAGGCTGCTGGAAGTGGCCGGAAGCATAGGCTGCTGCATCGGACCATAGCGGCGATGGAACTTCATACCCATAAGCCTCCAGCCGCCACAGAAAAGAGGCGCTATCACTGACTATGTTGGTGGGTGTTCCCGCTGAAGAAGAAGGCGCCACGCTACAGGTGTAATAGTCCAGAGCTCTCACAACATCGCCCTGTTCCAATGCGATCAAAGCACCGTGCCAGGCGATATGTCCGTGTAAAACTCCACTGCGATCATAGTCCGGTAACCAGTCGGCGATCATCTGTTGTGCTTCGGTATTGGCTCCGCACTCATGGAGCGCATGAGCCATTGCGTGTGCTGCGTTTGCATTTGAACGCCGTATTTGGAGAGCCCGTTCGGTCAGTTTTCGGCCAAGCGTCACATTGCCATTTTCTGTGTGAGACCAGCCTCGGTACGTGAGGAACCACCAGTCATCGCCAGCAAAGTGCTTTGCATGCCGCTCACAAAGGTCGACCCGTGCCTGATCGTGATTCGCCATGCCGGAAAACGCGAACAGCCCGAATGCCCCCAGCGGTAGACCAAAAATCAACACATCCTGAGGCCAAGACTCAAGATGGCTCAGGCTAGCATTCAGAGCTTCTGCGCCACGTCCATTGATAGCCAATGAGAGCACGGCGACATGGCTTCGTTCACGCTGCGTCCCATTGCGCTGCACCAGCGCTTCTGCGTGAGATATTTCTAACCTGGATTGCGTGGGTCGAGCGTGGATCGCGTGTAGCCGAGCACGGGCAGCATAGGCAAGCGCAAAATCTGGATCTTGTTGGATGGCTAGATCTAACTCTTCTATTGCACCCGGCCACAGCGAGAGCAGCAAATCGACCCCAGTGTTGTAATGCTCGACAGCAGAGAGGGAACAGGTAGACAAAGGAAGGTTGCGGTGATCTGTATTCGCCATTGGCTACAGGCTCGTTTTTCTGAATTGAAACGAGCATAGCCATGTGAGTTGACTTCGACAGGCGCTCGAAAGGATGACACGACCATGAAATCAATCACCGTGCTATGAGCGCAACCTCGCGTATTTCAAGTCAACATGAAAATGACTCAGGGCTCGTGTGCAACTAAAGCCGCGCGCCCAAGGCTGGCCAGATTTAAACCCAAAAGGCTGGCGTTTTTTACCGCTTCTGACATGACTGTTTCTGGCCGAGAGTTGTCCATAGCTGACGCTCAAGAGTCGATTCGAATGGCGGCGAAGCCGCCACAGTTAGCTGAATGTATCCATTACAATTTTTTGAATGTATTGGTTTGTCGATTATACGATTGGCCTCACGACTTCCCTGGCGCGAGGTTCAACATGCACATTGCCATTCTTACTTTCGAAGGTTTCAATGAACTCGATTCGCTCATTGCGTTCGGCGTTCTCAACCGGGTTCAACAGCCTGGTTGGCGAGTGTCTATCGCCAGCCCTGCGAACAAGGTGCTATCGATGAACGGCTTGAGGATCGAGGCGCAGGTGTCTTTAGAGGACGCTTGCGGCGCGGATGGAGTGCTGGTGGGTAGTGGGCGATTGACGCGAGATGTCGTCGCGGACGTTGAACTTATGTCTCGACTGAAGCTCGACCCGACTCGCCAACTTCTGGGCGCCCAATGCTCGGGCACACTCATACTTGCAAAGCTCGGCCTGCTTGACGAGGTTCCGGCCTGCACGGATCTGATCACCAAGCCATGGGTTGAAGAGGCCGGTGTAGCGGTACTCAATCAGCCATTCGTGGCCAAGGGCAGTGTCGCAACCGCCGGCGGCTGCCTGTCGTCGCAGTATCTGGCAGCCTGGTTCATTTCCCGTCTAGCGGGCGTAGAGGCTGCACGCAGTGCGCTTTATTACGTTGCCCCGGTGGGGGAAAAGGACATGTATGTAGAGCGGGCGATGACGAACATTGTGCGGTTTCTTTAAAACGAGAATGGCTGCTAATGGCCGATTTCTGCCTGTCAACGACCGGCAGGAGTCGGCCAGAAGCCGACATATAAAGAGCATCAGTGTGAACTGCCAGACTTGGCGCTCCAGCGCGGCGGGCAAAGTCATGGGCCTCGGTTTACAGTGAGGCATGTCGGGGCCGGAGACGCCATGCGGTGTCCAGATTGCCGCAGTCTTTCAGAGGCGGTACAGACTGCTGAAGTCAGCGCCATCCATCGGCGTGCTGTCCGTGCAGCCCATCATCGGCAAACCCTGTGACCATCCTGCCGCCAAGGCCTGCACGTCACGCAAGGGATCGGACGCCTTGGCGCGTTCATTGCGAATGCGGCAGGTTTCAGGATCAGTGGCAAACAGACCTCGAGCGAAGACTCGACCCTGCTCGGCTAGCTTGGCGGTCTTCGGCCCGCGGATCTCCGCGAAGCGCTGCAAGGCTTCATCAAGGCCGTTCGTTCCTTCCAGGCATCTAGCAAGGTGCCAAGCGTCTTCCAACGCCTGACAAGCGCCCTGGCCCGATGTCGGCAACGGCGCGTGCGCCGCATCTCCCACAAGCAACACATTAGCCCGGCTCCACGCGTGCAGCGGGTCCAAGTCGTGCACGGCAATCATTCGGATGGCGTGCGTCGGCGTCGCCTGGATGATACGGGCGATAGGCTCCGGCCATCCCGCGAACAGATCCTCGATCTCCTTGCGCATATCGGCTGCGGGCGTCAGTCCCGACAATGGCCGCGCCTGCGCCGCTGCCCAGTAGACCAACTCCGGCCGGACCGGCACGCAACCGAAGCGATTGCCCGAACCCCAATAGTCCTGAATCGCTATATCGCTCACCAACGCACTTTCCCCCTGCGCCACACCTATCCAGTTCACAAATCCCTGATAAACCGGTGTGTTATCCCCCGCAACGAACTCGCGTGCCACCGACCCCATACGACCATCGGCGCCGATAAGCAGATCTGGACGGATACTCACCCCGTTCTGGAAGCGCGCCACTGCTTTGCTATTAGCCTCCAGATCGATCCCCACCGCCCGATGCCCGAACTCCACCGGGATTCCGCTCTGTGCCGCATGTTTCAGCAGCACTGCCTGCAAGTCCCTCCGCAAAATGGTATGAGTCGGATATCCCATTGTCTCGTCCAGCAGCGCGATATCTATGCCCCCCAACGAATTGCCCGCAGCGTCTTGGCGGCGCACTACCACTGGCCGGCCACCCGCTGCCGCGATGTCTTGGAGGAGGTCCAGTTCCTCCAACACAAAGCCAGCGTTGGGCCAAAGCGTCACGCCAGCCCCCATGGTCGCTGGCCCCTCCCGGCGCTCATATACCCGGGGACTGTGTCCCCGCTTGCGCAAGGCAAGCGCCACGCTCAACCCCGCAATTCCGCCGCCAAGTATTCCGATTTCCACGCTGGATCTCCTATTCAATCCGCCCCGACGCGCCATCGGCGACAACCCATCGGACGAGACAGCATCTTAGATTCCGTCAATGGGGAGAACTATTATGTAAAAATGGGCGACTTTAATACCTTATTCGGGATAATCATGCGCAATGCCCTCGACCTGAACACCGTCCGTGTATATGTGGCGGTCGTCGATGCACAAAGCTTTGCCGGCGCGGCGCGCCTGCTGTCCCTGCCATCCTCTAACGTCAGCCGCTACGTCGCCTCGCTGGAGCGCAGATTGGGCGTTCGCTTGCTGGAGCGAAGTACTCGCCATCTGCGCATGACTGAAGCCGGCAGACTTCTCTACGAACGTGCAAAACCTTTGCTCGACTCCTTGCTCTCCACTGAGGAAGAACTTGGCGCGGTGCAACATGAACTGCGGGGGCCCTTAAGGATGTGCATGCCAGGCGAAGCGCCAAGGCTACTGGCCCCTATCCTGGCCGAATTCTGTAGCCTCCATCCCGGCGTCGAATTGGAGTGCGACATACGCCTGACCGGTTTAGAAGCGCTCCGGGAAGACGTGGACCTCTCCATCGTCTTCCATCGTGGGCGCCAGGATGACAGCGCCATCATCACCCGCGAACTCGCTACGCTACCCAGCATTGTGGTCGCGGCTCCCGCTCTGTTAGCCAAAACGGGAACTCCGCGCCAAGTGCGCGAACTAGAGTCCTTGCCGTGCATTACTACACTGAGCGCATTGAAGGGCCAGCCCTGGCTGTTTCTCGACGGCACAGGCGAAATCGTGAAGGTATCTGTGCGTAGTCGCTATCGTGTCAACAGCGGAGAACTTGCGTTGGCGGGCGCGCGGCAAGGCATCGGTTTCGCGATAGTGGCAGCCTATCCATGCCAGGAAGATCTTGCCGCAGGCCGATTGCGGGAAGTGTCGCTGGACCTTCGCCCTGCGCCGCTGCAATTGCTTGGCGCGTACAGCCACCGCCATTCTGCGACCGCGCGGGTTCGGGCGTTGCTGGAATTTATACAGCTGCGGTTGGAACGAGTTGGGAGCGGCTCAAGATGAAAGTCGAAATGAGGGCAGCGTCCGAATGGCCGAGGTCCTACCCCGGGTCGTTTTCTGCCTTTCCTGTATGACTGCAATTGGCCGACTCGCGCCCATCGTAACTGGAAGTGGTCGGTCAGAAGCCGTCCTCCCTGTTCAAGCCTCAATCCACGATGAACAATCTGGCGCCAATGGCGGTTGACGACCGGTGAGCCTCTGCGTTGTCGGCCACCTGATAGCTCATTCCGGCAGTCAAAGTGAACGTGCGACCATCATCGAGTTCGGTTTCCAATCGCCCGTCGAGGCAGAGCAGAATATGCCCTTTGTAGCACCAATGATCGGCAAGATAGCCAGGGCTGTATTCAACCATTCGGACTCTTGCAGTACCGAATTGACAGGTGCGCCAGAGCGCCGTACCAGTTTCGCCGGAATGAAAGGTGGGTTCTATTTTCGACCAATCGGTGGTGCCAAATGGAATGTCGGTGAGTTGCATGGTTGTCTCGGTCCAGGGAGGAGAATGAATCGTAGCGAGGTAGCAAAAACGCGAATAGTTACAGATCGGGTTTAATTCTTTAATACTCACAGAAATGGGGGGGCGCGCTCCTATGATTGGCGTCCGTGCAAGCAATTCTGGCTGACCGCTTTTAGCCGGTTGCAGCCCTTCTCGACAGACAACAATCGACCAGGAGCTCCCCTACCTTCGATGATAATTGTCGGTTTAGCCCCTCGGGGCTGTATAAATTTCCTGAAATTAGCAGTACAAAATGATCAGAACTGTACGCCTTTGGTCAGTCCTCCATCCACGAGCAAGGTTGTGCCAGTAATGAAGCTCGCAGCAGGGCTTGCTAGGAAAACTGTTGCCATGGCGACTTCCGCAGGGGTGGCCATTCTGCCCATGGGGTTGGCATCCATCGAGCGGCCAAACGCGACGGGATCCTCGCGCTCGATGAAGCCCCATACTCCATCCTGGAAATATACGTTCCCTGGGGCGACGGTGTTCACCCGGATTTTTTCGCTCGCATGACGTGCTGACAGCGTTTTACCGTAATGCGTCAACGCCGCCTTCAGTACACCGTAAGGTTCGGCAAAGCAGTCTATTTCCCTGCCAGATACACTGGAGATCAACACAATTGAAGCAGCACGAGATTGCTTTAGATACGGCAAGGCGGCATTAACCAGGCTGACCGAGCCCAGGATATCGATCTCGAATGCCTTACGCCAAGCGCCGAAGTCGCCACCTCCGGCAAGTGCACTGACGTTGGGAATCACGATGTCTATGCCGTCCATCTCTTTAGCGCTGGCCTGCACCCAACGCTTCACCTGATCAGGATCAGCCACATCGACGACACTGCCCCACGCGCCTTTACCCATTGCCGTTTCAGCTTGGCGCACCCCAGGCTCCTGCCGAGCACAGAAACTTACCCGAGCGCCTTCCGCCAAAAAACATTCGACGATAGCCCGCCCGATACCACGGGAGCCACCGCTCACTAACACAGATTTACCCTTGAGCTGGAGTTCCATTACGTTCACCCTGTAGACCATGCGTTGACAGCCAGCATAGCGTTCGCACGCTCTCACGAAAGCAATGGAGTGAATGCTCTTCACAATTTTCGGCAATACCGAAAAAGCATACTTTTTCTTAAGCAAAGGAGCCGTCCTCCATGCCGGTACGTAGCCGTCAGATCCAGTCGGTTGAAAAAGCGATGAGTCTGCTTGAACACCTGAAAGCTTTTCCCGGAGGCGCAAGCTTGGCTGAAATCTGTGCCCTTAGCGGTCTGACCAAGAGCACTGCACACGGGCTGCTTCACACCTTGGTGGAACTTGGGTATGTCAGCCATGGTGGGACGCGCTACAGTTTAGGGAGTCGCGTTTGGGCGCTTGCGTCGACCCGAAACGATTTTGCGGAGCGGATAGTAAGTCTGTTCACTCCGGCACTTGGGGCATTCAATGGGTTATGCAGAGCCGATTGCTTCCTAGCGGTGCCCAGCGGGACACATTCCTATCTGACGCTAGCGGCACGAGATGCCAACGGACAATGTTTCCAAAACACTGAAGATAGCCAGCGTGATGCGCTTCGCACATCTGCGGTAGGCAAGATCTTCCTCGCGCACAACGAGAACCTGACTCGACGACTACGGCGCAATGCCCCGCTGAATCATTCGTTTGAACAAGAGCTAATCCAGGTTAGGCAATCTGGTTTCGCTCTCGACAATCAAGGTTCAAAACCAGGGCTGAACTGTATGGCAATCCCTCTGCGCATCAGCGGCCAGGTAGTTGCTTCGCTAAGCATGAGTGGAGTGGCTGAGCAACTGCGCCCTACTACGTTAGATGCAATGGCAAGACAATCGCTTAGACAGTTATATGAGCTAGTGAAATATTGAAAATAATCTATGAGCAGAACCCCGCATGCATCATGGAAACTCCGATTGGCTAATACTAGGTCTGGGCGATTTTCGACCACGGACTCTTTCAGCGGAGTTACAAGA
>NZ_JBOICG010000752.1:0-2968 GCF_050739995.1 Pseudomonas sp.
GGGCAAGAGGGTTCATGGCGAACTCCTGGGGATGATCGATCAGAAAAATTATGGATGTAATTTTTTTCAAATATTATGATCGAAATATAAATTAGTCCAGTCGCGGATCATCCCCATGGCAAACGACTCGACCCCTCACGGCCACCTAGTCACTCCATGTCACTGTGTACAAACGCCTCCCCCAGGAAATCAATCAGGCTGCGCACCGACGGCAGCAGCCCACGGCGCGACGGGAAAACCGCATGCACGATCCCGGTCCTCGGCGCCCATCCGGGGGTCAGGTTGACCAGGCGTCCTGCGGCTAAATCCTCGCGCACCACCACGCTGGGCAGATGGGCAATACCCACGCCCGCACACACCGCATGCCGCAGTGCCAGCAGATCGTCCGTGACAATTCGCGGAAAATGCCGGATCACGGCACTGGCACCGTTCTCGCCAAACAACTCCCAGTGATACTCCCGCTGCGCCGACCCCCAAAACACGCTCGGCAAGCCATGCAGATCGGCGGGCAACGGCGGGTTCGACAAGTGCGATACAAACGCTGGGCTGCCCACCAGGCATTGGGTGCTGTTGCCCAGCACCTTCATCACCAAGTCAGTGTCTTCCAGCGGCGGAAAGCGAATGCGTAGGGCGATATCGAACCCTTCGTGCAGCACATCCACGCGTCGGTTGGTGCTCTCCAGGTGCAGTTCTACCAAGGGGTACTTGAGCATGTAGCGAGTCAGCATCGGCCCGACCCAGGAATTGAGCAGGGCCGTGGGGCAGCTCAAACGCACAATGCCCTGGGGCTCGGAACGGTTGCGCTCGATCACCTCGGCGGCGGCTTCCGCTTCCACGCGCATGGCCAGGCACCGTTGGTAATAAACCTGGCCGATTTCAGTGAGCGAACAATGCCGGCTGGTCCGGTTGATCAGGCGTACACCCAGGCGTTCTTCCAGTTGGCTGATACGCCGGCTCAGTTTCGACTTGGGCATGTCCAGCGCCCGGCCCGCCGCCGCAAAGCCACGATGCTCGACCACCTGGGTGAAGTAATAGAGGGTGTTGAGGTCTTCCATATCGTTCTCCAAATAGAACGCTAAGGGCTATTTTTGCCATCTGGCCCGGCAAAGGTAACGGATTTAAGGTGTGTCCATGCACGGCTTCACCTTTTTGAGAGGTCAATTCGGCCAGATGCCCAACTGATCCACCCGTGCAGTCCCCCCCAAGACGGCCAGGCCGGAAGTGCAAAAGCGATCCAACCCTTCAATCGACGCAAGAGGACTACCCATGACGACTCAATACAAGCGACTGGACAAAAACAACGCCGCCGTTCTGCTGGTGGACCATCAGGCTGGCCTGCTGTCCCTGGTGCGTGACATCGAACCGGACAAGTTCAAGAACAACGTGCTGGCCCTGGCCGACCTGGCCAAGTACTTCCAGTTGCCGACCATCCTCACCACCAGCTTCGAAACTGGCCCGAACGGCCCACTGGTGCCGGAACTCAAGGCGTTGTTCCCCGACGCGCCTTACATCGCTCGGCCTGGCCAGATCAATGCCTGGGACAACGAGGATTTCGTCAAGGCGATCAAGGCTACCGGCAAAAAACAACTGATCATCGCCGGTGTAGTGACCGAGGTCTGTGTGGCATTCCCGGCTCTGTCAGCCCTGGCGGAAGGTTTCGAAGTGTTCGTGGTGACGGATGCCTCCGGCACCTTCAACGAGATCACTCGCCATTCGGCCTGGGACCGCATGTCCGCCAACGGCGCGCAACTGATGACCTGGTTCGGCCTCGCCTGCGAGCTGCATCGCGACTGGCGCAACGATATCGAAGGCCTGGGTACTTTGTTTGCCAACCACATCCCGGATTACCGCAATCTGTTCACCAGCTACAACGCATTGACCACCACCCCATAAGCGGTTGATCCACAGAGGGCGAGGCGTTGCAGCGCCTCGCCCTCTGTAATTTATCGTCTTACCTGTGGGACAGTCAGAGCCATATTCACCCTCTACCGCTCAATTGGTATCGGATTTAAGGTGTATGCACTTTGGAGGTTCACCATGAAAAAATTGATTGGTATCTACACCAGCCCTCGCGCCCACTGGGTCGGCGACGGTTTTCCGGTGCGCACGCTGTTTTCCTACGACACCATGGGCAAGCACATCAGCCCATTCCTGTTGCTGGACCACGCCGGCCCGGTCGATTTCACCCCCACCGAACAGCGTCGTGGTGTCGGCCAACACCCCCATCGCGGGTTTGAGACCGTGACCATCGTCTACGAGGGCGAAGTCGAGCACCGCGACTCCACCGGTGCCGGCGGTAAAATCGGCCCCGGCGATGTGCAATGGATGACGGCCGCTAAAGGCATCCTCCATGAAGAGTTCCACTCCGAAGCCTTTGCCCGCAGCGGCGGGGCGATGGAAATGGTGCAACTGTGGGTCAATTTGCCGGCCAAGGACAAAATGGCTGATGCGGGCTACCAAACCATCGTCGATGGCGACATCCCGGTGTTGTCGTTGGCTGGCGGCGCTGGGCAACTGCGCCTGATTGCCGGTGAGTTCGCCGGTACCCAAGGCCCGGCGCGCACCTTTACGCCGATTGACGTATGGGATCTGCGTCTTAACGCTGGCAAAGCGGTCACGCTGGACTTGCACGCCGGGCGCAACACAGCGTTGGTGATCCTGCGTGGCACGGTGCTGGTCAACGGCCAGGAAGTCGCGCGCCAAGGGCAGTTGGCACTGTTCGAGCGTGATGGCAGCCAGCTCACCCTGGAAGCCAACGACGACGCCAAGGTGTTGCTGCTCAGCGGCGAACCGATCGACGAGCCTATCGTCGGCCACGGTCCGTTCGTGATGAACACCGAGCAGGAGATTCACCAGGCGTTTGTCGACTTCCAGTCGGGCAAGTTTGGGCAGATGCAACGCTAACGGTTTGTCGCAACCCTTGTGAGAGCGGGCTTGTGTGGGAGCCGGGCTTGCCCGCGATGCAGGC
>NZ_JBOICG010000753.1:0-3428 GCF_050739995.1 Pseudomonas sp.
CCGCAATACCCTGTGGGAGCAGGCAAGCCAGCTCCCACATGGGGGGCTGTGTTAGTTCCAGCTGTTCAGTAGTGACGGTAGTTCTGCCAAATTGCGAATCTGCGCGTCCGGGCGCTTATTCCCTTCCCACACCTTACCCGTTGGGTTGAACCACACCGCTCTAAGCCCCGCCTGTTGTGCGCCAGCGATGTCATCCCCTGGATGATCGCCAATATGCACCGCCTGGCTCGCATCCACGCCACCACGCTGCAACGCTTCCTCAAACAATCGCGCATCCGGCTTGGCAATACCGATATCTTCAGCGCGTAGGGCAAAGTGGAAGTAGCCCGCCAGGCCCACACGTTGCACGTCGGCATTGCCGTTGGTGATTACCCCCAGCAGGAAGTGCTGGCGCAAGGCTTGAAGCATGGGCTCGGCTTCGGGAAATGGGGTGAGCTGATGCCGCGCATGAATAAACGCTTCGAAGCATACGTCCGCCATTTGCGTGGCTTCAGGCTGTGGGTAACCCGCCTCTTCAAAAGCCTGCATCAACACCCGCTGGCGCAGAATGCTGATGCGGTACTTCAACTCGGGATGACGCTCCAGCACCTGCTGGCGCAGGCGGGCGAAATGTTCCAATGGCAGGTCGCCGACCTTGGCGGCATGGGTCGCCAGCCATTCGCGCATCGACGCTTCGGCACTGATGATGACGGGTACGTTGTCCCAGAGGGTGTCGTCCAGGTCGAAGGTGATCAGCTTGATACTCATGAGTCGCCGCCCTTGATGCGTTTGGCCCGTGGATGGGCGCTGTCGTACACCGTTGCCAGGTGTTGGAAATCCAGATGGGTGTAGATCTGCGTGGTCTTTATGTCGGAATGACCGAGCAGCTCTTGAACCGCACGCAGGTCCTGGGACGATTCCAGCAGATGGCTGGCAAAGGAGTGTCGCAACATGTGTGGATGCAGGTTCTGCCCCAGCTCTCGCTCGCCGGCCGCCTTGACCCGCATCTGGATGGCTCGCGGCCCCAGGCGCCGACCTTGCTGACTGATAAACACGGCATCGTCCACCGGGTTGGCCAGGGCGCGCAGAGGCAGCCACAGTTGCAAGGCTTCCCGGGCTTTGCGGCCCACCGGCAGTACGCGGGTCTTGCTGCCCTTGCCGAGCACTTGCACCAGGCCGTCGGCCAGGTCCAGTTGATCGAGGTTAAGGCCGGTCAATTCCGACAGGCGCAGGCCCGAGGAATAAAACAGTTCAAGGATCGCCTGGTCGCGATGGGCAAGGAAGTCGTCTTCGACGGCGCCATCGAGCAATTGCAGGGCGCGATCGGTGTCGAGGGTCTTGGGTAGGCGCCGTTCGCCCTTCGGCGGAGACAAGCCATTGGCCGGATCGTGGTCGCACAGGCCTTCGCGGTTCAGGTAGTGATAAAGGCCACGCACCGCGGATAGCAGTCGCGACAGGCTACGCGAGGACTGGCCGGCCTGATGCAGGCGAGCGATCAAACTGCGCAGGCCCTGGATATCCAAGGCCTTCCAGCTGTTGATCTGTTGCTTTTCGCAGTATGCCAGGACCTTGTTCAAGTCCCGTCGGTAGGCTTCGAGGGTGTGGGGCGACACCTGGCGCTCGTTGCGCAGGTGAGCGCAATAAGCGTCCAGTTGCCGTTCCATGGCTAGCGTACCGCGCGCAAGGCGGTGGTGAAGCGCGGTAATACGCGGCCGAGCACTTCGGCGATGTAGGTCAGGAACAGTGTGCCGACCGAGCTCTTGTAGTGCGCAGGATCGCGACTGGCGATGGCCAATACGCCATGCAGGCCCTGGTGGCTGAGGGCGACCACGGCGGTGGAGCCGATCTGCTTGCGCTGTTCGGCACCAAACAGGAAGTCCAACTCATGCTCGCGCAAGGTGCCACTGATGGTCTTGCCTTCGGAGAGCAGGCCGCCGATAGCCGTCTGGGCTTCGCCACCGCTGACCCAGCGACCCACCGGCATCGGGTTGTCGCTGAACAGGATCAGGCTGACAAAGGGCACCTGGAAGTCCTGGCGCAGGCTGTCTTCCACGGCGATTACCGTTTCTTCCAGGCTGTTGGCGTCCATCAAGGTCAGGATCAGGCGACGGGTCTTGTCGAACAGGCGATCATTGTCGCGGGCCACATCCATCAGGTGGGAGAGCCGATGGCGCATTTCGATATTGCGCTCGCGCAGGATCTTCATCTGGCGCTCCACCAGCGACACGGTGTCGCCACGCTGATGGGGAATGCGCAAGGCCGGCAGGAGTTCTTCGTGCTCGACGAAGAAGTCCGGATTAGCCTCAAGGTAGGCCGCGACGGCAGCGGCCTCCAGACTGTCGCTTGGGGATGCTTGTGCGGGTACTTGAGGCTTATCGGTCATTGGCTTGGCTCACTTATAGACGGACCTGTCCTTCGTATACACGCGAGGCCGGCCCGGTCATCATCACCGGGTGACCAGGGCCTGCCCATTCGATGGACAAACGTCCGCCGGGCAGGTCGATCAGCAGCGGCGAATCCATCCACCCTTGGCTGATCGCGGCCACGGCTGCGGCGCAAGCGCCGGTGCCGCAGGCCTGGGTTTCGCCGGCGCCGCGTTCCCACACGCGCAATTGCGCGCGCGAACGGTCGATCACCTGCAGGAAGCCCACATTGACCCGTGCGGGAAAGCGCGGGTGATGTTCGATCTTCGGCCCCAGTTCATGCACGGGCGCGTTGTTGATGTCATTGACCCGCAACACGGCATGGGGGTTACCCATCGACACGGCGGCGATATCCACCGTCTTGCCGTCGACGTCCAGCGGGTAGCTGGCGGCCTGCTCGGTGGCCTGGAATGGAATATCCGCCGGCACCAGGCGTGGCGCGCCCATGTTGACACTGATCTGGCCGTCGCTGCGGATGTCCAGCTCAATCACGCCGCTCTTGGTCTCGACGCGGATCTGGCGCTTGGCGGTCAGGCGCTTATCCAGCACAAAGCGCGCAAAGCAACGTGCACCGTTGCCGCACTGCTCTACTTCGGAACCGTCGGAGTTGAAGATCCGGTAACGGAAATCCACCTCCGGGTTGCTCGGCGCCTCGACGATCAGCAACTGGTCGAAACCGATGCCGGTATGACGGTCGCCCCACTGTTTAGCGTGTTTGGGCAGGATGTGCGCGTGCTGGCTGACCAGGTCGAGGACCATGAAGTCATTGCCCAGCCCGTGCATCTTGGTAAAACGCAGCAGCATGGCTTACTCCGGCAGCAGGCTTTCGCCAGCATACAACTCGGCTACCGTCTCGCGGCGACGCACTTCAAACGCTTGATCACCGTCCACCAGCACCTCGGCGGTACGGCCGCGGGTGTTGTAGTTGGAACTCATGACAAACCCATAGGCACCGGCCGAATGCACGGCGAGCAGGTCGCCTTCTTCCAGGGCCAGTTGGCGATCCTTGGCCAGGAAGTCGCCGGT
>NZ_JBOICG010000754.1:0-2536 GCF_050739995.1 Pseudomonas sp.
AGTTAGATCAGGCGTAGCTCTCGATGGAAGGGCACGCACACACCAGGTTGCGATCACCAAACACGTTGTCCACACGGCCAACCGGCGGCCAGTACTTGCCTTCGATCAACGACGGCACTGGGTACACCGCTTGTTCACGGGTGTAGGGATGCGTCCACTCACTCACCAGTTCAGCAGCGGTGTGCGGCGCGTTTTTCAGCGGGTTATCGTCCTTGTCCAGGGTGCCATTTTCCACCGCGCGGATTTCTTCGCGGATGGCAATCATCGCGTTGCAGAAGCGGTCCAGTTCTTCCTTGGATTCGCTTTCGGTCGGCTCGATCATCAAGGTGCCGGCCACCGGGAACGACATGGTTGGGGCATGGAAGCCGAAGTCGATCAGGCGCTTGGCAACGTCATCCACGCTGATGCCGCTGCTGTCTTTCAGCGGGCGCAGGTCGAGGATGCATTCATGCGCCACCAGGCCGTTGCTGCCGGTGTAGAGGACTGGGTAGTGCTCTTCGAGGCGACGGGAGATGTAGTTGGCATTCAGGATCGCCAGTTGCGAAGCGCGCTTGAGGCCCGCGCCGCCCATCATGCTGATGTACATCCAGGTGATCGGCAGGATGCTCGCGCTGCCGAACGGTGCCGCGCACACGGCGCCTTCCTTGCGTTCCATGGCGGCGTGGCCTGGCAGGAATGGCGTGAGGTGAGATTTCACGCCAATCGGGCCAACGCCCGGGCCGCCGCCTCCGTGTGGAATGCAGAAGGTCTTGTGCAGGTTCAAGTGGGATACGTCACCGCCGAACTTGCCCGGGGCGCAGAGGCCGACCATGGCGTTCATGTTGGCGCCGTCGATGTACACCTGGCCGCCGTTGTCGTGGATGATCCCGCAGATTTCGCGGATACCTTCTTCGAACACGCCGTGGGTGGATGGGTAGGTGATCATCAGCGCGGCGAGGTGCTCGCGGTGCTCGATAGCCTTGGCGCGCAGGTCTTCGATGTCGACGTTGCCATGTGCATCGCAGGCGGTGACGACCACGCGCATACCGGCCATGTTGGCGGTGGCGGGGTTGGTACCATGGGCCGACGATGGGATCAGGCAGATGTCGCGGCGCTCTTCGCCACGGCTCTGGTGATAGGCACGGATCGCCAGCAGGCCCGCGTACTCACCCTGGGAACCGGCGTTCGGTTGCAGCGAGATTGCGTCGTAGCCGGTGGCCGCGCAGAGCATGGCTTCCAGCTCGGAAGTCAGTTGCTGGTAGCCGGCGCTTTGATCCGCCGGGGCGAACGGGTGCAGCGCACCGAACTCGGCCCAGGTCACCGGGATCATTTCGCTGGCGGCGTTGAGTTTCATGGTGCAAGAGCCCAGCGGGATCATGGTGCGATCCAGTGCCAGGTCCTTGTCGGCCAGCTTGCGCAGGTAGCGCATCAGCTCGGTTTCGGAGTGATAGCGGTTGAAAACCGGATGGCTGAGAACTGGCGACTGGCGCAGCAGGGCGGCTGGCAGCGTGCTTTCAGTTTGGGTGAAAGCTGGCAGGGCCTTGCCATCGGCAAAGATCGCCCACAGGGTTTCGATATCGGCCTGGGTGGTGGTTTCGTCCACCGACACACCCAGGCGTTCGCTATCCACCACACGTAGGTTGATGCGCTGGGCGCGAGCCTTGTCGTGCAGCGCGGCGGTGTTGGCGCCGGTGTTGAGGGTGATGGTGTCGAAGAAGTTTTCCTGCTCGACCTTCAAGCCCAGGGCGGTCAGGCCCTTGGCCAGAATCGCGGTCAGCTGGTGCACACGCTGGGCAATCTGGGTCAGGCCTTGAGGGCCGTGGTACACGGCATACATGCTGGCGATGTTGGCCAGCAGCACCTGGGCGGTGCAGATGTTCGACGTGGCCTTCTCGCGGCGGATATGTTGCTCGCGGGTCTGCATGGCCAGGCGCAGGGCCGGCTTGCCGAAACGGTCGACGGACACACCGACCAGACGGCCCGGCATGTCGCGTTTGAACGCATCCTTGGTGGAGAAGTAGGCCGCGTGTGGGCCACCGAAGCCCAGCGGCACGCCGAAGCGTTGTGCGCTGCCGATAGCCACGTCGGCACCGAACTCGCCCGGCGGGGTGAGCAGGGTCAGGGCCAGCAGGTCGGCGGCCACGGCTACCAGGGCGTTGGCGGTGTGGAAGCGTTCGGTCAGTTCGCGGTAGTCGAACACGTCACCGTTGCTGGCCGGGTATTGCAGCAGGGCGCCGAAGAACGGGCTGGCGTCGGTCAGTTCGCGCTCATCGCCCACCACCACGTCGATGCCCAGAGGCTCGGCACGGGTACGCAGTACATCGAGGGTTTGCGGGTGGCTGTGGATCGACGCGAAGAAGGCGTTGCTGCCCTTGTTCTTGCTCAGGCGCTTGCAGAAGGTCATGGCTTCGGCGGCGGCGGTGGCTTCATCGAGCAGGGATGCGTTGGCGATCGGCAGGCCGGTGAGGTCACTGATCAAGGTCTGGAAGTTCAGCAGCGCTTCCAGGCGGCCTTGGGAGATTTCTGGCTGGTACGGGGTGTAGGCGGTGTACCAGGC
>NZ_JBOICG010000755.1:0-2547 GCF_050739995.1 Pseudomonas sp.
AGGCAGCGGAGGTGCCGATCATGGCAGCGATATCCGGATCGGACTTCTTGTTGGTCGAAACGACGGTGCAGACAACCTGCACTTCGTTCAGGAAACCTTCAGGAAATAGCGGACGAATCGGACGGTCGATCAGACGCGACGTCAGGGTTTCCTTCTCGGAAGGACGGCCTTCACGCTTGAAGAAACCGCCAGGGATCTTACCGGCAGCGTAAGTCTTTTCCTGATAGTGAACAGACAGAGGGAAGAAGCCTTTGCTCGGGTCAGCGGTCTTGGCGCCAACAACGGTCACCAATACGGTCACGTCATCGTCAACGGTAACCAGCACTGCGCCGGAGGCTTGACGGGCGATACGGCCTGTCTCGAGGGTAACGGTCGACTGACCGAACTGGAATTTTTTGATAACCGGGTTCACGGTGTCCTACCTTCTTTGTGGCTCTTGGGGGAACTTGTCTTCTTGCGAAATTCTTGGGCAATGTCGGGAATCGGCCCGAACCTGGTCCAGGGGTAAAACATGTATCCAGATAAAACTTGAGGCTGGGAGCCTACCATGAGCCAGCGGGAATCCCACTGACACACGGCAGACAACCAACCTCTAGCGCAATCGCTTATTAGCGACGCAGACCCAGGCGACCGATCAGAGTCTGATAACGACCCAGATCCTTGCCTTTCAGGTAGTCCAGCAGCTTACGGCGCTGGTTTACCATGCGGATCAGACCACGACGGGAGTGGTGATCTTTACCGTTGGCCTTGAAGTGACCTTGCAGCTTGTTGATGTTGTGGGTCAGCAGTGCAACTTGCACTTCTGGCGAACCAGTGTCACCAACAGCTTGCTGATAGTCAGCAACGATTTGTGCTTTTTCTTGAACGTCGAGAGCCATGAGGCAATCCTTTTTCAGGAAACCACCCAAAGGGTAGTTTCAACAGGCCAGGGACAAATCCCTGTATCTAAAAATGAGTGTTGACCGTGCCTGTTAACAGCCACACTCGTCCGGTCATTCTGACCGAATCAGTCGACGCGGCGCGATGCGCCCGTCTTCGCTCACTTCACCGATACCGATGAAGCGACCGTTATGATCCTGTACCCGCACCATACCGAACTTCGGAGCGTCCGGGGCACGTACCGGCTGGCCGTTGAGCCAGTAGAACGCGCTGTGCTCCGAAAAGTGCAGCAATGGCCAATCGAGCAAACCGCTGTCCGATGGCATCAGGAAGCGATCAACCGCTTCGTTGCCGCCCTCGGCGTGTACTGCTTCCAACTCTTCCAGCGTGACCGTTTGGGCCAGGGTGAAAGGTCCGGCCTGAGTACGTCGCAATTCTGCAACGTATGCACCACAGCCCAGTTGCTCACCAATATCTTCCACCAGGGTACGAATATAGGTGCCTTTGCTGCAGTCCACCGACAATCGGGCGGTGTCGCCTTCGCAGGCGAGCAATTCCAAGCGCGCAATAGTAACAGAACGCGGTTCGCGCTCCACTACTTCGCCCGCACGTGCCAGCTTGTAAAGAGGCTGGCCATCACGCTTGAGCGCCGAGTACATCGGTGGTATCTGGCTGATTTCCCCACGAAAACCGGGTAAAACCGCTTCAATATCAGCACGACCAACGGTCACGTCGCGAACCTGCAAAACATCACCTTCGGCGTCGGCCGTGGTGGTGGTCTTGCCCAGTTGCATCAGGGTTTCGTAACCCTTGTCAGAATCGAGCAGGTATTGCGAAAACTTGGTGGCCTCGCCAAAGCACAACGGCAATACACCGGTGGCCAGAGGGTCGAGGCTGCCGGTGTGCCCGGCCTTTTCGGCGTTGAGCAGCCAGCGGACCTTCTGCAAGGCGGCATTGGAGGTAAAGCCAATGGGCTTGTCGAGCAGAATGATGCCGCTGACATTACGGCGGATACGTTTGACCTGAGCCACCGCTTACTCCTTGGCGTCTTCAGGTGTGGACGGGTGCTGGCTGTCTTCAGCCACGGCGCGCTCGATCAGTGCCGACAGGTGCGCACCACGCACGACGCTTTCGTCATAGTGGAAGTGCAACTGGGGAACACTGCGCAGCTTCATTTCACGAGCCAACTGCATGCGCAGGAAACCTGCGGCTGAGTTGAGTACCTTGATGCTTTGCGCAATTTCTTCGTTGTTGTCCTGGCCCATCACGGTGATGAAGATCTTGGCGTGACCCACGTCACGACTCACTTCAACCGCAGTGATGGTGACCAGGCCAACGCGGGGGTCTTTGACTTCGCGACGGATCAGTTGGGCCAGCTCACGCTGCATCTGATCGCCGATACGCTGGGTACGGCTGTATTCTTTTGCCATGTCTTGTTACCTGTTACTGCCACACGGTGAAACCCGTGGGGTCTGAAAGCGGCAAACGCCCGGCCTGACAAAAGCCAGACCGGGCGTTGCGTTTAGAGTCCGTACGCTGCGCGGGGCATTTGCATGCCCACACGCCGCGTGGCTCCGGAAGTGCGCGAGTTAGAGACTGCGAGCAACCTGAACCTTCTCGAAGACTTCGATCTTGTCGCCGACCTTGACGTCGTTGTAGCTCTTGACG
>NZ_JBOICG010000756.1:0-8237 GCF_050739995.1 Pseudomonas sp.
GACTTCAAGCCTCCACCAGGCTCCACTGTTTGCTCAGGCGTTTATCGGAAATCGGCACTTTGGTGCCCAACTGCTGGGCAAACAACGATACCCGATACTCCTCCAACCACCAGCGATACAGCTCCAGCTGCGGGTCGCGCTTGCCTTCCTGGGCGTGTTTTTTCAGACGGTTCTCATACTGTGTCCACAAACCGCTAAGTTCGCCGCTCCATACCCGATCTTTTTGCACCTGGCCCGGCAATTTCTCCAGGCGCAGCTCAATGGCCTTGAGAAAACGCGGCAACTCCTTGAACCACTGCGCCGGGGTTTCCCGGACAAAACCGGGATACACCAAATTGCTCAACTGCTGTTTGATGTCGTTCAGTGCCACGGCCTGGGCCAGGTCGATCTTGCCCTTGAAGCGCTTCTGCAAACCGTGCCAGAGCTTCAGCACCTCCAGAGTCAAACGCGCCAAACGCTCTGCATGTTCGGTCCAATGACCGCGCTTGCGTTCAGCCAATGCAGCCAAGCCCGCGCCGTCACGGGGCAGGTTGGTTTCGCCTTCCAGCACGCAGGTGTCGAGGCTGGCCAGCAAAATGTCTTCCACCAATGCGTCGACGCGCCCCAATTCGCGGTACATCAAGCCCAACTCGGTCAACCCCGGCAATTTTCCGCGCAGGAATTTCGCCGGTTCCGCCAACTGTTGCATCAGCAAGCGCTGCAGGGCGCGGCGGTGCTGGAATTCGGCCTCGGCGGCGGTGGAGAAACGCCCTTCCTTGACGGTGCCATTTTCCTCCACCAGCGCCGGATAGACCGTCATCGACAGGCCCGCGATGTTTTGCTGGGTTTTCTCGGCCACCGCCGCAAACACCTTGGCCTCCACCGGCTGCTGGCTTTTCGCGGTTTGCGGCACGGCCAATGCAGCCTGGCTGGCTTCGGCAAAACGAGCGGTCAGCTCGGCCAGGTCGCGGCCTTCACCAAGGAACTTACCCTGGCCGTCGACCACTTCCAGGTTCATCTTCAAGTGGTTTTCCACCTGTTGTGCCGCTTCCGCCCAGGCTTCGTCGCTGACGCGCGCACCGGTCATACGCAACAGTTCGCGCCCCAGCGCCTGGGGCAACGAGCCCTGGCCGAATTCGATACGTTGCAGCGCGGCCTTGACGAAGTCTGGCACCGGCACGAAGTTCTTGCGCAGCGCCTTGGGCAAGTTGCGCACCAGGGCAATGCACTTGGCTTCGATCACTCCCGGCACCAGCCACTCCAGACGCTCCGGCGGCAGGGCTGGCAGCAGCGGCGCCGGCACGCGCAGGGTCACGCCGTCACGTGGATGGTTGGGTTCGAAGTGGTAACTCAAGGCCAGCGCCAGATCGCCCAGATGTAATGTGTCGGGGTAATGCGCGGCAGTGACTTCACTGGCTTCGCGAGCCAGCACGTCTTCTTCGCGCATGATCAGCAGTTGCGGGTTTTTCTGGCTATTGATCTTGTACCAGCTGTCGAAGGTGGCGGTCTGGTGGATCTCGGCCGGCAACCGCGCATCGTAGAAGGCGAACAAGGTTTCTTCGTCGGCCAGGATGTCGCGACGGCGGGCCTTGGCCTCCAGTTCGTCGAGCTGCTCCAGCAGTTGCTGGTTGGCCGTCAGGCACTTGGCACGGGATTGAATTTCGCCACGTACCAGGCCTTCGCGGATAAACAACTCACGCGACACCACCGGATCAATCGGCCCGTAGTGCACCGGGCGGCGCCCGACCACAATCAGCCCGAACAGGGTGATCTGCTCAAACGCCACCACTTGGCCGCGCTTCTTCTCCCAATGGGGTTCGAAGTGGTTTTTCTTGATCAGATGCCCGGCCAGCGGTTCGATCCAGTCCGCGTCGATCTTCGCCACCATGCGCGCATACAGCTTGGTGGTTTCCACCAGTTCGGCCGTCATCAGCCATTGCGGACGCTTCTTGCCGATGCCCGAGGACGGGTGAATCCAGAAACGCCGCTGGCGCGCGCCGAGATAGTCGCCGTCTTCGGTCTTCTGGCCAATCTGACTGAGCAGACCGGACAACACCGCCTTGTGCAGCTTCGGGTAGTCCGCCGGGTCTTTGTTGATGGTCAACTGCATGTCGCGACAGATCAGGCTCAACTGGCGATGGGAATCGCGCCATTCGCGCAAGCGCAGGTAATTGAGGAAATTCTTGCGGCACCAATTGCGCAGCGGACTGGCAGTGAGCGCCTGGCGTTGCTCTTCAAAACCGCGCCACAGATTGACCAGGCCGGCAAAATCGGAATCGGCATCCTTCCATTGTGCGTGGGCCTGATCGGCCGCTTGCTGGCGTTCCGGTGGGCGCTCACGCGGGTCCTGGATTGACATGGCGCTGGCCACGATCAGCACTTCCTGCAAGCTGCCAAGCTTGGCAGCCTCCAGCAACATGCGGCCCATGCGCGGGTCCACCGGCAAGCGAGCCAGTTGGCGCCCCAGGGGCGTGAGCTGGCTGTTGCGGTCCACCGCCGACAGCTCTTGCAGCAGGTTGAAACCGTCGCTGATAGCTTTGCCATCCGGCGGCTCGATAAACGGGAAGTCGGTGATTTCGCCGAGACGCAGGTGCAGCATCTGCAGGATCACGGCGGCGAGGTTGGTACGCAGAATCTCTGGGTCGGTAAATTCCGGGCGCCCGATAAAGTCTTCTTCGCTGTACAAACGCACGCAAATGCCCGGCTCGACCCGGCCGCAGCGGCCTTTACGCTGATTGGCGCTGGCCTGGGAAATCGCCTCGATCGGCAAGCGCTGCACCTTGGCGCGGTAGCTGTAGCGACTGATGCGCGCGGTACCGCTGTCGATCACATAACGAATACCCGGCACGGTCAGCGAGGTTTCTGCGACGTTGGTCGCCAACACTACACGCCGACCTGGATGGGACTGGAAAATCCGCTGCTGCTCGGCCGGCGACAGGCGCGCATACAACGGCAGGATTTCGGTGTGCTTGAGCTGGGCCTTGCGCAGCATTTCGGCGGCGTCGCGAATCTCGCGCTCGCCCGGCAAAAACACCAGCACGTCGCCTGGGCTGCGTCGCTCGCTGCGTTCATAGGCGGCGATTTCATCGAGGGTGGCGAGGATCGCCTGGTCGACGGTGAGGTCATCCTCGACGCGGTTGCCCTCCTCGTCCTGTTCCAGGGTCAGCGGGCGATACCACGTGTCTACCGGAAAGGTTCGGCCCGAGACTTCAACAATAGGTGCATCGTCAAAGTGCTTGGAGAAACGCTCCAGGTCGATGGTCGCCGAGGTGATGATGACTTTCAGGTCCGGGCGACGCGGCAGCAGGGTTTTCAGATAACCCAGCAGGAAATCGATGTTCAGGCTGCGCTCGTGGGCCTCGTCGACGATGATCGTGTCGTAGCGTTCGAGGTAGCGATCATTCTGGGTTTCCGCCAGCAGGATGCCGTCGGTCATCAACTTGATCAGGGTGTTGGAATCGCTCTGGTCTTCAAAACGCACCTGATAGCCGACCAACGCGCCCAATGGCGTGGCCAGTTCTTCGGCGACGCGGCTGGCAACACTGCGTGCCGCGATCCGACGTGGCTGGGTATGACCAATCAGGCCGTATTGGCCGCGACCGATTTCCAGGCAGATCTTCGGCAACTGGGTGGTCTTACCCGAGCCGGTCTCGCCGGCAATGATCAGCACCTGATGCTTGTTCAACGCCGCCTTGATTTCATCGCGCTTGGCGGCGATCGGCAGGCTGTCGTCATAGCGAATCACCGGCAGGCTGGCCCGCCGCGCCGTGACCTGGGCACAGGACGCCTGCATCCGCGCGACCCATTGCGCCAGCTTTTCCTCATCGGGCTTCTTGCGCAGCTCAAGCAACTGCCGCCGCAAGCGGTGGCGGTCGGCAAGCATGGCGTGATCGAGGGTCTTGAGCAGTTGATCGATAGTCGGTGCTTGGTCAGTCATCAGGGTTGCAAAGGTCTTCTGAGTGAGGCAGGTGAAGCCTGCATGGTGTTAAGTCAATTCAGTCGCCGCCGATTGTCGCAGATTTCAACATTTCTGGAGACGTTCAGTCGGTGACTGGCGGCATCTGACCTGCGTACAAACCTGTTTCTTACAGAAACGACGCGCTCATCCGATTATTTCAGAGCGCAAGTCCGATAGTTTGACTTTCGAGCACAGGGCTAAATGAATCAGCCGGAAACATCCGGCCAATAACAGTCCTTGCTCTTCAAACCGGAGGTTTTATGCCAATTGACTCGACAAATAGTCAGCCTTACCTGCCGAACTACTCTGAGGCAATGCAAGCCCAGCCACGCTCGTCAGCGTCGCAACCTCCGCCCCAATACGAGTTCCCGCCGGCCTACACAGAAAAGCCGTCGTCCAACTCAACTGATCAAGCTTCGCTAACACCCGCAACTAATTTGAGGGCCAATAGGATCTCGAACTACCACACTACAAGTCAGGCGGTACGAGGAACGAGTTTCAACTAGCAACGGCGCAAATCCCATGCAGCACACGGCACCAGCGGAAATTGCTGTTCAGTCCCTCCTGGAAACCCTCATGCCAATCTCCAGTCACTTGCCTCCCCTCTCAACCACGTGGACCACACGCACAGCCCCTGCGCCAGACGCGGCCAGTGATGTCATGCGCGCATCCACATCTGCGCCCCCCTATACAGAACTCGACCCTGCGTTGGAACGACGTTCTCGTACCGCGCAGAACCATGCCCACGAGCTAGATTTATATGCCGAAGATACACATCCGCACTCGGTCAGGCAGCTTGAAGCACGACGACCGGCGTCCCTCCCACCCACCTATTGGCAGTCCATGGGCAGCGACAGCCCGTTGCCTGAACATGACGCAATCGACGATCTGCCGCCCCCCTACGAGCAGGCGATGGATAACGCCTCTATCGACGGGGATGCAGTAAGTTTTTCTCCCACGCTGTCAGCCAGCGCGCTGGCGCAGGCAATGAAGCATGTGTCCCGCCTCACCGACTTGCTCGAACAGGCCGAACAATTGGGCACGCTATTGATGGAGCGCAATCCCACGGGTGGGACGTCTATCGACGTAGAAACCATCGCGAGGCTGTGTCGCAAGGTAGATAAGCTCAGGACGTCCTGGGCTAATGGCGCATTTGCAGGTTCGTCGCGACTAGGTACTCAATTGGCCAGTCATTGCGCCCCTGTTCCACGAACACTGAAAGAAGAGGCATTGAAAGCGTCGATAAACGATCTGTGGCGTGTGGCAAAAACGGAATACCGAGATAAGTACCTGGCCGACCCATTGAATGCAGATCCCATCCTGGCCAAGGTCTACAACTTGGTTGAAGACCTGAAGAAAGCTGAAATCTGAAATCAGCCCGGAGACGCTACTCATGACTAAATCAAACCTGTTTTCAGAGCACGTGCCCCGCGGCGCCTTGGGTCGACTGATACTGCAAACACACGCTATCCAGGAAGCAGTGGTCAAAAGTCTGGTGGGACAAGGGCATCAGCATATGCTCGAGAACACCCGGAACCTCGAACAAGCGTTGTTTAGCCCCGTCAGCCGAATGCCAGACAGTGCGCCACAGGAAAAGGGTCATCGACTTCAAGCCTGGATGCACCTCTCGAGGATCGATAGCGCGCTTGCAGCCTTCGATCAGGAAAGCCGCAGACGCTTTGCCTCACAACCGGATGCCAGGACAAGCCTGCAAACACTCGCGCAACGCAATGAACAACTGGCAACCCGCGTGGAAGAGCGCAATACCCTGCTGGAGCGACGTGCCGCATGGGCCGCCCCCACGTCCCCACCGTCCTGCGAGGTGGACCCGATAGCCGTCCCGGTCTTGCTCGCTGCCCCACTGAACAACCGGCTGACCGCGCAAGAGCTGGAGCAGGCCGTTAAACACGTCAACGCCCTGGATAAGGAGACTGGCTTGCTGGATCAGCATATCCAGAAACAGCCGCAACCGCTGTCTCAGGTCGAGGAAAACATCTTTATCAGGCAACGTAATGCCATCACCGAATATCGCAACGCTTGGGCAACGGGCCGCCTGAAAGGCAGCAGCCAATTCAAGACGACGATGGGCCTCATCCCCGAGCGTAAGCGCCTGGAGCAGAACCTTGAGCGGAACGCTCAATCAGCCCCGGTGGAACTGACACTCCATCGACTGGAACGGACGGTCGAATCCGCACACCGCAACGGACTGGGGGAGAAACTCTCACCGGATGCGATCAACGCCGCGCGAGATGCCCTGGGCAATTTGCGCGATGCCTGGCACAACGGCAGCCTTGACGGTAGTTCGGTCGAAGGCATGAACCCAATGCTGGTTTTAACCTCACCGAACAAGCGGCGGATCAAACTGGAATTGGCCGTCATCGAGAACGGTTTCGTGCAACTGAATACGATCCCCCGCACGGAACAAGCCGGTAATGAACAGGATCGCCAGGACTTCAAGGCACTGATTCATTCCGCTAACAACACGCACGTCAAACTGGCAGCCATCGGCCAACTTAAAGAAAACAATAAACAGCGGTCGCTGGTTGCAGAATTGAACACAGATTTGCGCAACCTCTACACCGACTTAAGGAACGACCTGGCCCTTCATCGCATGACGACTTCCCATCAATGACAACGTAGCAGGTTCGCCCTCGCCTACTCGCTCTCCTCCCACCTGCGCCGATAAGGGAATACATCAATGACCTTGCCGGCGCGAATCGCCTCCTGCAGCCCTTTCCAGTAATCGGCGTTGTACAACTCGCCATGCAGCTCATCGAACAGCTTGCGCTGACCGGCGTCGGCAAACAGGAACGGTGGGAACTCCTCCGGGAACACGTCCAGCGGGCCAATGGAATACCAGGGCTCCGAGGCCATTTCATCCTCGGGAGTGCGTGGCGCCGGGATGTGGCGGAAGTTGGCCTCGGTGAGAAAGCAGATCTCATCGTAGTCGTAGAACACCACGCGGCCATGACGAGTGACGCCGAAGTTTTTCAGCAACATGTCGCCGGGGAAGATGTTCGCCGCCGCCAGTTGCTTGATGGCCAGGCCGTAGTCCTCCAGGGCTTCGCGCACCTGGGCAGGGTTGGCGTTGTCAAGGTAGAGGTTGAGCGGGGTCATGCGCCGTTCGGTCCAGCAGTGGCGGATGAGCACGGTATCGCCTTCCACTTCGACGGTACCCGCTGCGACTTCCAGCAGCTCGGCCAGGCACTCGGGCTCGAACTTGCTCAGGGGAAAGCGGAAGTCGGCGAACTCCTGGGTGTCGGCCATGCGTCCAACCCGGTCGACGCTTTTGACCAGGCGGTACTTCTCGATCACCGTGGCGCGGTTAACGTTTTTCGACGGCGAAAAGCGGTCCTTGATGATCTTGAACACGGTATTGAAGCCCGGCAGGGTAAACACGCTCATGACCATGCCGCGCACACCGGGGGCCATGATGAAGCGGTCATCGGTGCTGGCCAGGTGGTTGATCAATGCGCGATAGAACTCCGATTTGCCGTGCTTGTAGAAACCGATGGAGGTGTACAGCTCGGCGATGTGCTTACCGGGCAGGATGCGCTTGAGAAAGCCGATGAACTCCGCCGGCACCGGCACATCGACCATGAAGTAGGAGCGGGTGAACGAGAAGATGATCGACACGTCGGCTTCATCGGTGATCAACGCATCGATCTGGATACCGCGCCCTTCGCGGTGCAGCAGCGGAATCACCAACGGCCATTGTTCATCGCGGGTGTAGAGGCGCCCTACCAGATACGCGCCTTTATTGCGGTAGAGCACCGAGGAAAACAGCTCGACGGTGAGGTCTGGGTCTTTACACACCCAATCCGGCAGGTTTTCCCGCAGTTGGGCTTCCAAGCGATGCAGGTCGGCGGGCAGGTCGGCATAGGGCTCGCTGAAGCGGTAGTCGGCGAAGATTTGCGTCAGCATCTCGGCGATTTTGCCGTTCGGCGTGTACAGCCGCGTTTGTGCCGCTCGCGCCCGACGCAGGCTCGGCCGTGTTGTGTGGATGAACATGCAGCCGTCGCTGATCAGGTCATGACTGAACAGGCCGCAAAACACCGAGTTGTACCAAGTCTCCGACAGCTCATCGTCGAAGCGCAGGTCGATCAGGCCGATGTAGGCGCTCTTGACCAGAGGCCATAGGTCTACCTCGAGCAGCACCGTTTCCTCGAAACCCGCTCGCAGGCGCGCCGTGACTTCGCCCACTTTTTCTTCATACAGGTTGATACGCGCCGCCGACGCCGCCTGCCCTTGCTGCCATTGGGCCTTCTCGAAACGCTCGCGGGCGCCATCGGTGATGCGG
>NZ_JBOICG010000757.1:0-7409 GCF_050739995.1 Pseudomonas sp.
GGCCACGCCCGCAACCAGTGGCTTGTCGTCATCACGCACGCTGATAAACGCAGTACCGCCTGTCGGCAGCACTTCGCTGGCACCCATTTGAGCCTTGGCGAATGCCTCACCGAAGGTATCGCCCACACCCATCACTTCACCGGTGGACTTCATCTCTGGGCCCAGGATCGGGTCCACGCCAGGGAATTTGGCGAATGGGAACACCGCCTCTTTCACGCTGTAGAAGTTCGGAATGATTTCCTTGGTGAAACCGATTTCCTTCAGGGTCTTACCTGCCATCACACGAGCAGCGATCATGGCCAGGGACACACCGATGCACTTGGATACAAACGGCACGGTACGCGAAGCACGCGGGTTGACTTCAATCACGTAGATGTCTTCGCCTTGCAGCGCCAACTGTACGTTCATCAAGCCGACGACGCCCAACTCCAGGGCCATTCTCTTGACCTGCTCACGCATCTCATCCTGGATGTGCACCGGCAACGAGTACGGCGGCAGCGAGCAAGCGGAGTCACCGGAGTGAACGCCAGCCTGTTCGATGTGCTGCATGATCGCGCCGATCACCACATCGGTACCGTCGCAAACAGCATCCACGTCCATTTCGATGGCGCAGTTGAGGAAGTGGTCCAGCAGCACCGGGCTGTCGTTGGACACCTTTACCGCGTCACGCAGGTAACGCTTGAGCTCTTCTTCTTCGTAGACGATTTCCATCGCACGACCGCCCAGCACATAGGACGGACGCACCACCAGCGGGTAACCGATCACACCGGCAGCACGGATGGCTTCGTCTTCGCTGCGCACGGTGGCGTTTGGCGGCTGACGCAGGTTCAGGCGCTCAACCATCTGCTGGAAGCGCTCACGGTCTTCGGCACGGTCGATAGCATCAGGGCTGGTGCCGATGATCGGCACGCCGGCTGCTTCGAGGGCGCGGGCGAGTTTCAGCGGGGTCTGGCCGCCGTACTGGACGATCACACCTTTTGGCTTCTCGACGCGCACGATTTCCAGCACGTCTTCCAGGGTCACTGGCTCGAAGTACAGGCGATCGGAGGTGTCGTAGTCAGTGGAAACAGTTTCCGGGTTGCAGTTGACCATGATGGTCTCGTACCCGTCTTCGCGCAGGGCGAGGGCGGCGTGTACGCAGCAGTAGTCGAACTCGATACCTTGGCCGATCCGGTTCGGACCGCCGCCCAGGATCATGATCTTGTCGCGACCCGACGGCGCGGCTTCGCACTCTTCCTCATAGGTGGAGTACAGGTAAGCGGTGTCGGTGGAGAATTCGGCGGCGCAGGTATCAACGCGCTTGTAGACCGGGAAGATCTCCAGCTTGTGGCGATGGGTGCGCAGGTTCTTCTCGGTCACACCCAGCAACTTGGCCAGGCGCTGGTCGGAGAAGCCTTTACGCTTGAGGCGGAACATCATGTCGCGGTCGATGCTGGCCAGACCCAGGGTCTTGACCTTCTCTTCTTCCTTGATCAGATCTTCGATCTGTACCAGGAACCACGGATCGATCATGTTCATGCCAAAGATATCTTCGACGGTCATGCCAGCACGGAAGGCGTCAGCCACGTACCAGATACGCTCGGCGCCCGGCACGGTCAGCTCGCGCTTGAGCACGCTCATGCTTTCCGGATTGGCCAGGTCGAGTTTCTCGTCCAGGCCGCAAACGCCTACTTCCAGACCACGCAGGGCTTTCTGCAGGGATTCCTGGAAGGTACGGCCGATGGCCATGACTTCACCCACCGACTTCATCTGGGTAGTCAGACGTGCGTCAGCCTTGGCGAACTTCTCGAAGGCAAAACGTGGCAGTTTGGTGACGACATAGTCGATGGATGGCTCGAAGGACGCCGGAGTCTTGCCGCCGGTGATGTCGTTCGACAGCTCATCCAGGGTGTAACCCACAGCCAGCTTGGCCGCGACCTTGGCAATCGGGAAACCGGTGGCTTTCGAAGCCAGGGCCGACGAACGGGATACACGCGGGTTCATTTCGATCACGACCATGCGGCCAGTGTTCGGGCAGATGCCGAACTGAACGTTGGAACCGCCGGTTTCCACGCCGATCTCGCGCAGTACCGCCAGGGAGGCGTTACGCAGGATCTGGTATTCCTTGTCGGTCAGGGTCTGTGCTGGAGCCACGGTGATCGAGTCACCGGTGTGCACGCCCATCGGATCGAAGTTTTCGATAGAGCAGACGATGATGCAGTTGTCCTTCTTATCGCGGACAACCTCCATCTCATATTCTTTCCAGCCGATCAGGGATTCGTCGATCAGCAGCTCTTTGGTCGGCGACAGGTCCAGACCACGGGCGCAGATTTCTTCGAACTCTTCACGGTTGTAAGCGATACCACCACCGGTGCCACCCATGGTAAAGGACGGACGGATGATGCACGGGAAGCCCAGGGTCTCAAGGACCGCGTTGGCTTCTTCCATGCTGTGGGCGATACCGGAACGCGGGCACGCCAGGCCGATGGACTTCATCGCCTTGTCGAAACGCGAACGGTCTTCAGCCTTGTCGATGGTGTCGGCATTGGCGCCGATCATCTCTACGCCGAACTTTTCCAGGACGCCTTCGCGCTCCAGGTCCAGGGCGCAGTTCAGAGCAGTCTGGCCGCCCATGGTTGGCAGCAGCGCATCTGGACGCTCTTTCTCGATGATCTTGGCAACGGTCTGCCACTTGATCGGCTCGATGTAGGTAGCGTCGGCCATGGCCGGGTCGGTCATGATGGTGGCCGGGTTGGAGTTCACCAGGATGACGCGGTAACCCTCCTCGCGCAGGGCTTTACACGCCTGGGCGCCGGAGTAGTCGAATTCGCAGGCCTGGCCGATCACGATCGGGCCAGCGCCGAGAATCAGGATGCTTTTTATGTCTGTACGTTTTGGCATGGGTTTGTCACTCAAATCCGCAGGTCAGTCGGCAAGCCGTCTTGAACAATCTTTGATGAGCCTGCAGGGGCCGCCGAGGTTCGGGGCCGCCCGCAGACTGCTCAGTCAGCGTCGCTTGGCCATCTCATTGATGAAACGGTCGAACAGCGGCGCTACGTCGTTCGGGCCCGGGCTGGCTTCAGGGTGGCCCTGGAAGCTGAACGCGCTCTTGTCGGTGCGCTCGATACCCTGCAGGGAACCGTCGAACAGCGACTTGTGAATGGCGCGCACGTTGCTCGGCAAGGTGGCTTCATCCACCGCAAAACCGTGGTTCTGGCTGGTGATCATCACGACGCCAGTGTCCAGGTCTTGTACTGGGTGGTTGGCACCGTGGTGACCATGGCCCATTTTCAGGGTCTTGGCGCCGGAGGCCAGGGCCAGCAGTTGGTGACCGAGGCAGATACCGAATACCGGAATCTCGGTTTCCAGCACTTCCTTGATCGCCTGGATGGCATAGTCGCATGGCTCAGGGTCACCCGGGCCGTTGGACAGGAACACGCCATCCGGTTGCAGGGCAAGCACGTCGCTGGCCGGAGTTTGTGCCGGCACCACGGTCACACGGCAACCTCGCTCGACCAACATGCGCAGGATGTTGTACTTGACGCCGTAGTCGTAGGCTACAACATGGTAGGGCAGTTCAGCAGCGTCGACGGTCGCGTGGCTGTCGGTCTTCAAGTCCCAGACAGTGGAGCGCCACTCGTACTTCTCTTTAACGCTGACAACCTTCGCCAGGTCCATGCCTTTCAGGCCAGGGAAACCTTGCGCCGCGGCAATCGCCGCCTCTTCGGAGATATTGTCACCGACCATGATGCAGCCATTCTGCGAGCCTTTTTCACGCAGGATGCGCGTGAGGCGACGGGTATCGATACCGGCGATCGCCACAACGTTGTTGGCTTTCAGGTAATCGGACAGCGACATCGTGTTACGCCAGTTGCTCGCGACCAGGGGCAGGTCACGAATCACCAGACCGGCCGACCAGACACGATCAGACTCGACGTCTTCCGGTGTAGTACCGGTGTTGCCGATGTGCGGATAGGTCAGGGTAACGATCTGTTGGGCGTAGGAAGGATCGGTAAGGATTTCCTGATAGCCGGTCATGGCAGTGTTAAACACTACCTCTCCAACGGTCTGACCGTCGGCTCCAATGGCTTCGCCGCGAAAAATGCTGCCATCAGCAAGGGCGAGTATGGCTGGCTTAGTCAAGAAGACCTCCCGTAAATAAAGCCTGAAAGGGCGATCGCAGGTTGTAAAAAAGCGGAGTGACGTATGGACACGTCACCCCGCTTCTTCACTGAATTATTCTGCGCGCTTTTAGTGGACACACTAAAGCTGTAGCTTACAGAAAAAGGCTTTTTGGGTCCACCGCTAATGAGCCTTAAAGGCAGGGGAATGCGACAGGACGTCGCCTAGCGGGTAAAAACGGGGCCTAAGCATAAGCTTGAGGCCCTGTTTTAGCTACTGATTAGTGCAGATCCAGCACGTCACGCATGTCATACAGGCCCGGTTCGCGACCTTCCAACCAGAGCGCAGCACGCACCGCCCCCTTGGCAAAGGTCATACGACTGGATGCCTTATGCGTGATTTCCAGGCGCTCGCCCTCAGTGGCGAACAACACGGTGTGATCACCCACCACATCACCGCCGCGCACGGTCGCAAAGCCAATGGTGTCACGCGCACGCGCACCGGTATGGCCTTCGCGACCGTACACCGCGACCTTCGACAGGTCGCGACCCAGCGCATCGGCAATCGCTTCACCCATGCGCAGCGCAGTGCCCGACGGCGCGTCGATCTTGTGGCGGTGATGAGTCTCGATGATCTCGATATCCGCCTCATCCCCCAGCACGCGCGCCGCCAGATCCAGCAGCTTGAGCGACAGGTTCACACCGACGCTGAAGTTGGCGGCGAAGACGACAGGAATATCCTTGCCCGCCTCCACCAGCAATTGCTTCTGCTCAGCCGTCAAACCGGTAGTGCCGATCACCATGGCCTTGCCAGCCTTGCGGCAGAAAGCCAGGTTTTTCAGCATCACGTCCGGCAGGGTGAAATCGATCAACACATCAAACTCGTCGGACACCTGCTCCAGGCTGCCAGACAACGAAACACCGATACGCCCCAATGAGGCCAACTCACCGGCATCCGCGCCGATCAATGTGCTGCCTGGTCGCACGATCGCCGCCGTCAGCCCGGAAGCAGGCGAGCGTTGCTGCACCGCCTCGACAAGCGTCTTGCCCATGCGCCCGGCAGCGCCCATTACGGCTATACGTCGCATATTCAACTCCTTACAGGTCGCCGAAGAAGCGCTTCACGCCATCGAAAAAGCCCGTGCTTTGCGGCGAGTGCGAGCTATCACCATCCAGCGAGCTGCGGAACTCCTCAAGCAGTTCGCGCTGACGACGATTCAGGTTGACCGGTGTTTCCACTGCTACACGGCACATCAAGTCGCCAGCACCGCCACCGCGCACCGGCGCAACGCCCTTGCCACGAATGCGGAACTGCTTGCCGGTCTGAGTCCCTTCAGGGATCTTCAATTTGACTCGACCATCAAGGGTCGGAATCTCCAGCTCGCCACCCAAGGCCGCGTCAACAAAGCTGATCGGCACCTCACAGAACAGATGCTTGCCATCGCGCTGGAAGATCGAGTGCTCACGCACATTGATCACTACGTACAAGTCACCCGTAGGGCCGCCCTGCGTACCCGCCTCGCCTTCGCCCGACAAGCGAATGCGGTCACCGGTATCCACGCCCGCCGGCACTTTCACCGAGAGGGTCTTGTACTCTTCGACGCGACCTTCACCGTGGCAGGAGTCGCACGGATCGGAAATGATCTTGCCCTGGCCATGGCAGCGCGGGCAGGTCTGCTGCACAGAGAAGAAACCTTGCTGCATGCGGACCTGGCCGATACCACCACAGGTAGGGCAAGTAATCGGCGAAGAGCCCTTCTTGGCGCCAGAGCCATCGCACGGCTTGCAGTTGACCAGCGTCGGCACGCGGATATTGACGCTGGTGCCGCGCACGGCCTCTTCCAGGTTCAGTTCCAGCGTGTAACGCAGATCGCTGCCGCGCTGGGCGCCACCACGCTGACCACCACGGCCGCCGCCGAAGAAGTCACTGAACACATCGCCGAAGATATCGGAGAAGTTCTGACCACCAAACCCAGCACCACCGCCACCCATGCTCGGATCGACACCGGCATGGCCGTACTGATCATAGGCCGCACGCTTATTAGGGTCAGACAGACATTCGTAGGCCTCGTTGGCCTCTTTGAACATTTCTTCGGATTCTTTGCTATCCGGATTACGGTCCGGGTGGTGCTTCATCGCCAGACGACGGTAGGCCTTCTTCAGGTCCGCCTCGCTGGAGCCGCGCTCCACACCCAATACTTCGTAATAGTCACGCTTTGCCATAAGTCTTTGCACTCTTATAGGACGTTCAGCCAGACCCTCCTGAGCCTTGCCAAACTCGTTGAGCCCCAATACAGGCCCGGACCCAACTCACGTCAATTCAACGATCCTGGTCATTACTACTTTTAGCCAGGTACCCGGCCAAAAATGCGGTATTTACTGCTCGGAAAGCAGGAGCATTCCCGATCACACCGCCAGCATCCGAACGCTGTCGCATGCTGTAAAAATTCGCATACCCCAGACACGCCAACGCGGGAGCAAGCTCCCGCGCGGCGACATCCTACCAGTCACCGCTTGATAGCGGTCAACTGGGCGACCAACTTACTTCTGGTCTTTGACTTCTTCGAACTCGGCATCGACAACATCGTCGTGCTTGGCTTCAGGCTCTGCGTGCTGTGCAGCGCCATCGGCCGGCTGGCCTTGCTCGGCGTACATTTTCTGAGCAACTGGTGCGGAGACTTTCGACAGCTCCTCAACCTTCGCTTCGATGGCAGCCTTGTCGTCGCCTTTGATGGCAGCCTCCAGGGCAACCAAAGCGGCTTCGATCGCGGTTTTCTCTTCAGCGGTCACTTTGTCACCGGCATCAGCGATCATTTTGCGCGTCGAATGGACCAGTGCATCGCCCTGGTTACGGGCAGCGGCCAGCTCTTCAAACTTCTTGTCAGCCTCGGCGTTGGTTTCCGCATCACGAATCATCTGCTGAATTTCTTCATCAGACAGACCGGAGTTGGCCTTGATGGTGATCTTCTGCTCTTTGCCAGTCGCCTTGTCTTTCGCGCCGACGTGCAGGATGCCGTTGGCGTCGATGTCGAAGGTCACTTCGATTTGTGGCACGCCACGTGGAGCTGGTGGAATCTCAGCCAGGTCGAACTTGCCCAGGGACTTGTTCTGAGCCGCTTGCTTACGCTCACCTTGCAGCACGTGAATGGTCACAGCGCCTTGGTTGTCGTCGGCAGTCGAGAACACTTGCGATTTCTTGGTAGGAATCGTGGTGTTTTTCTCGATCAACGCAGTCATCACGCCACCCATGGTTTCGATACCCAGGGTCAGCGGGCTTACGTCCAGCAGCAGAACGTCTTTCACGTCGCC
>NZ_JBOICG010000758.1:0-5120 GCF_050739995.1 Pseudomonas sp.
AGCCCGCTCCCACACTTGACCGAGTTCCACCGTTGGAATGCAGTCAAGTGTGGGAGCGGGCTTGCTCGCGAAAGCGTCACCACAGGCGTCAGTGATCTACTTCTTGGCCGCGATCATCGCCAAAAATGCCGGCATCGCCGCCTCCCGGTCCGCTGCCACCTTCTGCGCGTTTGGCATAGCGTGCAGCCGCTCCAACAACGCCTTGGCCTGTGGCAACTCTTCCAGCAAATCCAGACCAAACAGCTTTTCGCCCACGGCGCAGGCGACGTTCAAGCTGTACATGAAATATACATCCGCGAGGCTGAATGTGGCGCCCGCCACATAGGGCGCAAACTTGCCGTAGCGACTCAATGCCCCGATGCCCAGCAGCAATTCTGCCTTGGACTTCTCCTTGATGGCTTCCGGTACCGGCATGCCAAAGAACGCCTCACCGAAACAGGCACGTGCCGGAAGCTCCAGGTACAGCTCGATCTCGCGGCACATCGCACGCACCTGGGCGCGCTCAAAAGGGTCGCCCGGCAATAGCGCAGGGCCGTTCTGGGTCTGCTCGAGGTATTCCAGAATGGCGCTGGTTTCATTGATAAAGCCGTGGGGTACGGCCAGTACCGGCACCTTGCCACGAGGGCTGATCGCCAGGATTTCTGGCGTCTGGCCAGCAGAAAACAACACTTCCTCGAAAGGCAGCCCTTTCTCCATCAACGCCAGTTTGACCATGTTGTAGTAGTTGCTGACCGAAAATCCATAAAGCTTGAGCATTGGGCATGCCTCCAGGCCGGGTGTGGGGTTGGCTGCAAGAGTTATAGATCCATGGAGCCGCGCTGACCAGCAGCATCACCTGCCTGAATGGGCGTAGACTGGCGCCCTTTCCTTGAGGAGCCTGCCATGAGCGAGCCGACCGATATCGACAACGACGAAGAAGAGTTCACTGAAAGTACGTTGATCCAGGCGATCGAAAACCAGATCGAAAGCGACAACCCGCCTGCCGCCAAGGCCACCTTCAACAAGCTGACACTGGTGGGTTACGAGCGTGAAGACATTCTGAATCTCATGGCCCATGTACTGGCCGTGGAAATCGACAAGATGCTCGAAGAAGACCGCGCATTCGATACCCAATGGTATGAAACCGCGCTGCGCGCACTGCCTGAGCTACCACCGGAAAACGCCTGAATCCGGGGTTCTGTGTGGCCGGGAAGCCTGCTTCCCCGCCACAAACCTGCGCCATATCAAGACCCAGGAGTTTGTGACTGGACAGCCCGGCAAAGTGCGTTCACCTTATGCCCTGCTAGCCTCTAATAAATTCTTAGAAAGTCTGGAGTCCTTATGTCGTATACCCCTGAGTTGGTTGCCGAACTGGAAATCCTTGCACTCTTCAACCTGGGCAGCTCCCAGGAAGGCTTGAAAGTCCACCAGACCGCCGCGCCCACAGCCGTCGCCGCCGCCAAACGCCTGTTCGAGAAAAAACTGATCGACCAGCCGGACGGAGGCTACCTGACCAGCCTTGGCCGCGACGCCGCAGAACAGGCTCAAACCCTGCTGACCATCCTGACCACCGCCAACACCAAAGAAGCCGCCTGACACCTGATACCGCCCATGGAGTCCGCCCCTTGCGGATTCCGAGGGCGCTGCTGTGGAAGGCACAAAATTCTGACGCCAAAAACCTTTTCTCTCTAAACCTCCTACGCTTCTGGCTGTAAACTCTTACACGGCCGCCCACGTCGGGCTCTGCGAGCCAACGACTTCGAAATGACCCGCACCCATGAAATCCGCCCCGACCTGGACGAAGGCATCGACCGCAAGGTGCTGGCCCAACTGCGTGCGCGTTTCATGGCCCTCAACGAAGGCCGCATGGCCCGGGCCATCGAAGGGCTAACACCACGCCAGCAGAGCGTCCTGGCGATGTTGCCGCTGTTTTTCCACGTCAACCACCCGCTGCTGCCGGGTTACGTGTCCGGCAGTACACCGGCAGGGCTGTCGAATTACGAGCCCGACGCCCAGGCCCTGACCGAAGCCCAACGCCTGACCCGCTCGTTCTCCTACAAACCGCGCCATGGCAACCCGCCGCGACCGATCCACGGCCTGTTCCTGATGGGCAGCCTCGGCACCCTGGCCCAGGCAGACCAAAGTGATATGGACGTGTGGGTGTGCCATGCACCCGACCTCAACGAAACCGAATTGGCCGAGCTGCGCAAAAAGTGCCAACTGCTGGAAGCCTGGGCCCTGACCATGGGCGCCGAGGCGCATTTCTTCCTGATCGAGCCGACACGCTTTGTCCTGGGTGAGCGTGAAACACAGCTCAGCTCCGACGACTGTGGTACCACCCAGCATTACCTGCTGCTGGATGAGTTCTACCGCACCGCCATCTGGCTGGCCGGGCGTACGCCGATCTGGTGGCTGGTGCCGGTGTACGAAGAAACCCGCTATGCCGAGTTCACCCACGCGCTGATTTCCAAGCGTTTCATCCGCGCCGATGAAACCCTCGACCTCGGCCACCTGGCGCGCATTCCTCCGGGAGAGTTCATTGGCGCCGGCCTGTGGCAGCTGTTCAAGGGCATTGAGTCACCCTACAAGTCGGTGCTCAAGCTGCTGCTGACCGAGGTCTACGCCAGCGAGCACCCGAACGTGCAGTGTCTGAGCCTGCGCTTCAAACGGGCGGTGTTCGCCAACCAGATGGACCTGGATGAGCTGGACCCATACATCGTGGTCTATCGCCGGATCGAGGAGTACCTCAAGGCACGTAACGAACCGGAACGTCTGGAGTTGGTACGACGCGCGCTGTACCTGAAGGTCAACCGCAAGCTCAGCGCCGGCCAACGCACCACCCGTTGGCAGCGCCTGCTGCTGGAGCGACTGGCCCACGAATGGGGCTGGGACCAGCGCCAACTGACCCTGCTGGACAGCCGCAGCCAGTGGAAGGTGCGCCAGGTGGCCTCGGAACGCCGGGCGCTGGTTAATGAACTGAATTACAGCTACCGCTTCCTGACCCAATTCGCCCGCACCGAACAGACCGTCAGCCTGATCAACAAGCGTGACCTCAATGTGCTGGGTCGACGCTTATATGCAGCCTTTGAACGCAAGGCCGGCAAGGTCGAGTTCATCAACCCTGGCATCGCCCCGGACCTGGCCGAAGACACCCTCACCCTGGTGCAATCACCCAACCGCAAAGAGCCGGGCCAGCACCACTGGGGCCTGTATAACGGCAACCTGACAGCCCTGGAATGGGAGCACTTCGCGCCGATCAAGCGCAGCCGCGACTTGCTGGAGATGCTCACCTGGTGCCATCGCAACGGCGTGATCGACAGCAGCACCCGCCTGGCACTGCACCCGGGCACCAGCGACATGACGGAGTTCGAGCTGTTCAACCTGCTGGGCAGCCTGCAGCAGACCATCACCCTGCCCTTGGCCAGCGTCGATGAAGAGCGCCTGCTGCGCTCGGCGGTGCCGGAAGAAGTGCTGTTGCTGATCAACGTTGGCGTCGACCCACTCAAGCATCACCGCGACTTGAACATCCTGATGACCACCGAGCGCACCGACTCGCTCAGCTATGCCGGCGCGCGCGACAACCTCGTGTTGACCCTGGATCAGGTCACGCTCAATAGCTGGAACGAGGTGATGGTCAGCCGCTTCGACGGCCCCAACGCGCTGCTCGACTGCCTGCGCGACTACCTCAACCAACTGCCGCCGAATCACTTGCCCCGGCTGCGGGTGCGCTGCTTCTGTCACAACCGTGCGCAGTTCATTGCCCAACGCGTCGAGGAAATCTTCGATACCGCGCAAAATCTGCTGCTCGGCCAGGGCAATCACCGCTACCTGCTCCAGATACAGCAGCATTACCACGTGATGGAACTGGTGCCGGGCCAGGCCAACCATGTGTCGCTGCCGACCCAGGACGCGCTGATCGCCTACCTCAGCGAAGAACTGGCCAGCTACAGCCCACTGCACCTGGACACCATGGCCCTGGAAGACCATGACCTGGCGCTGCTGCTGCCTATGGGCATGGCCGACTGCGTGCAGGTGTTCTACCGGGTAAATGAAGGCCAGGCCGAGTTGTACGTGTTGGATGAGTTCAACGCGCTATGGCAGCAACGCTTGCCGTTCCATGATGAGCAGAGCCTGTTGGCGCCACTGCAACGCTTCCTGCAAGCGATCATCTTCCGCCGGGAAGCCCTTTCGCCGCTGGACACGCAACAACCATTGGGCATAGTGCAAACCCTGTACTACCAACTCTTGCCATCCGGCAGCACCCGCGCACGCGGCATCGAGCCGCGGCCGGCACCTTCGACCCCAGCCAACAAAGCGTTTTATGACGTGCAGGCGATTATCGGCAAGGCGGCCCCTGGCAAGGTGGGCATTACGCTGTACTGCAATCAGCGGGAGTTTTCCGAGCTGGAGTTTGGCGACCAGCTATTTGCCGTGGTCGCCCAGGAGATCGTCGGGCAGCGCCAGGAAACCGAGCGCTACCGCTGCTACATCACCGACCTGGACCTCTCGGGCCTGCTCGGGGATGTGCAAAGCCCGAGCAACCTGTACCTGCGTTACAAGGCCGAGCTGGAGATGTCGCTCAATGAGGCACTCAGCCAGATTTAAAGCGGCTCTTCTTAAAGAGGAAATGCACCACCATCTTTCGGCTGACCTTCAACGCTGAGCAACTCCAGCTTGAGGGTCTTGCCGCCCGGCGCTGGCCAATCGATGTGTTGGCCCACTTGCAGGCCAAGTAACGCACTGCCCACGGGCGCCAGGATCGAAATCTTGCCTTCATCGGCGTTCGCGTGCTTCGGGTAGACCAAGGTCAGGTGATAGTCCTTGCCGCTACTTTGCTCGCGGCAATGCACGCTGGAGTTCATGGTCACGACACCCGCAGGCACTTCATCGTGGCCAACCACGTCATCGGCGCGGTCGAGTTCGGCTTGCAACGCTGCGACGCCGGGAGACTCGTCGCCCAAGCGGTCGATCAGTTGCTCCAGACGCTGCACGTCAAGACGGGTGAGGATGATGGACGGTGCGGTGGTCATGATTCAGGCAGACTCCTTTTTTCTGCACAAAAAAGCAAAACCCCGCCAGAAAGAGGCGGGGTTCTCACGGACCTCGATGAGTTGAGGTGTATCCGGACACTACCACAGCAC
>NZ_JBOICG010000759.1:0-16798 GCF_050739995.1 Pseudomonas sp.
CCCGCTCCCACATTTTTGATCAGTGTTTGCAGCTTTTAGTAGCCGTTGCTGCCGTAATCTATGGTGAAAGCAAAATCCTTTACCCGCTCCACACCGGTTTCCAACCGTCCGTCGGCATGCAGGCGCAGCCAGCGGTAGCCCGGCGCCTGTTCGCTGACCTGGAAGTCGTCACTGCCCGGAGCGAACTGGATGCAGGTGGATGGCGACGCCAGCAGGCGTACGCCATTGCGTTCGCGATCGATCTCCTGGTGCACATGCCCCCAGAGCACAGCCTTGACCTGCGGGAAGCGCTCGAGCACGGCAAACAAGGCTTCCGGGTTGCGCAGGCCGATTGGCTCCATCCACGCACAACCGATGGGCACCGGGTGATGGTGAAAGCACACCAAATGGTGCCGGCTCGGCGCTTCGCTCAGGGCCTGGGCGAGCAGTTGCAATTGCTGGTCTTGCAGGTAACCGGGCACCGAGCCTGGCACGGCGGAATCCAGCAGCGTGATGCGCCAGTTGCCAATATCGACCACAGGCTCCAGTAAATCGCTGCACACGGCGGCGTGCGCCATGACCTGCGGCTCATCGTGGTTACCAGGAATCCAGCGCGCCGGGGCGTCGATCTGCCGGGTCATATCGCGAAACCGCTGATAAGACTCAAGCGTGCCGTCCTGAGACAAATCTCCCGTCGCCAGCATCAGATCGATCCGAGGTTGCTGCACGTGCACCAACTCAATCACCCGCTGCAGGCTTTCGTGAGTGTTCATACCCAGCAGCGTGCCGCTTGCCTCGGCAAACAGGTGACTGTCGGACAGTTGCACCAGCAACACAGGTGCATCAGGGTTCACGGTGGATACGCTCGGCAAGGCGCTCTCCCAAGGCAATCACAGGAAAATGGACGATTGGCGCGATTATGCTGGGCAGGACACAAAGAGGAAACCTGGGAAGCAGACGCAGTTCACATCTACCGCACGACTTCGAACTCGTGGCCCAGGGCCAGGCAGTGACTCAACCACTCACCGAGGAACACATTGAGCTGTGCTTTCTCATAGGGCTGGTGCATGAACACGTTCTGGTAAGGATAGATGCTGCGAAAGCGCCGTGCATGTTCGGCACTGATCACTTCGGCCATCCGCGCATCGTGATACACCTGCACTTCCAACTGCGGCACCGGCAGCCACGGCAGGCTGTGTTCCTGGCGCACACGCAGGGTGGTGGTGTAGGGGCAGTTGACGATGACTTCAAGGGTCAGCACACCGAGCATCTGGTCGCCATGGGTCACGGCAATGCGCCGGGCCTCAGGCGCATGGCGCATGTCGGGAAGCAGGCGCATCAGCCGCGCATAGTTGGCCTCGCAGGCGGCTTGCAGCCCGATCAGGTCAACTCGGTATCGTTCCCGTGCCTTTACTGCCATAACCCCCTCACTTCCGCGCGATTAAGCGCAAGCCATTGCAGCGCAATGATGCTGGCTGCATTGGAAATTTTGCCGTCGCGCACCGCCTGCAGGGCATCTTCGAACGCCCAGGGGGTGACGCGGATATCTTCTGCCTCTTCTTCCAATCCATGGACGCCACCGGCCCCGGTGCTGTCGCAACGGCCCAGGTACAGGTGGACAAATTCGGTACTGCCGCCGGGCGAAGGGAAATACTTCGTGATTGGCCACAACGCGGAGAACGTCAGCCCAGCTTCCTCCTCGGCTTCACGGTGTGCAACCTCCTCCGGCTGCTCGTCCTTATCAATCAGCCCAGCGACCATTTCCACCAGCCAGGGATTGTCAGTACGCCCCATGGCACCTACGCGAAACTGCTCGATCAGCACCACTTCGTCACGCTGCGGGTCGTAGGGCAACACGCACACCGCGTCATGTCGCACGAAGACTTCGCGATTGATCACCCGGCTCATGCCGCCATCGAACTTCTCATGACGCAACTGCACGCGATCGAGCTTGTAGAAGCCCTGGTAGGCATTGTCACGCTGAACGATTTCGATCTTGCTCGGCGTCGATTTCACAATGTCCGTCATATCCATTCCCGTTGTCCCCGTACAATTGGCGCCATCCTAACGCGCTCACGCCCCTGGGTGCAGCCCCTTTCCAGTTGCCGGGATAGACGGCGGACGTCACACTCACTCTCATCAGTTTAGTGGCGAACTGACTGCCTTGTGGGCAGTCCAAGCGCTACTCTTTTCGCTTTCCATCGATTTACGAAGGACACCCATGTCGCTTTTAAAAATCGCCTCCGTGGCTTGTATTGCCTTGACCCTGGGAGCCTGCCAGAGCTTGTTCCAACCCAGCTATCTCAAGCCGCTGGACACTCGACCGGACGCTTCGGAACAGATCAAACCCGGCTGCGACAGCCCGGATTGCCCGCTGGTCAACATCGACACCGTGCATTTCCCTACCGAACCGCAACTCGACTCTCTGGTGGAACAACGCCTGCTGCAAATGACCCGCACCACGCCAGGCGCCAGCGTGCCAGCGACCTTGAATGCCTATCGGGATAAATTCCTGCGTGAATCCGCCGACCGCAACAGCATGTACTTGCAGGCCAAGGTACGTGAACAGCATGACGGACTGGTGATCGTTGAAGTATCCAGCTACCTGGACACCGGCGCTGCCCACGGCGAACCCGGCCGTGGTTTCATCAACTATTCGCGCCTGCTGCACAAGGAACTGAGCCTGACCGACATGTTGCTGCCGGGCCAGGAACAGGCGTTCTGGAACACCGCCAAAGTCGCCCACAACAGCTGGCTGATCAACTCGCAGATGGACCGTGACCCGGAGTTCGTGAAGAACTGGCCGTTCCAGAAAACCCCGAACGTAGCCTTGACCAGCAACGGCGTGGTGCTCAAGTACAACGTGGCGACCATCGCACCGTATGCATTGGGGCTGATCGAAATGACCATCCCCTACGCACGTCTCACTGGCGTGCTCAAGCCTGAGCTGGTGCCCGCGCGCCACTGAAGGCCCGGCCCAGGATGAGTTGCAACACCCCTGCCAGCACCAGTGCCGGCAGGGTCGCGCCGACATTCGGATACAGGTTGGCCAGCAGGTGATACGCGCCGATGCCCCCCAACCACGCCACCAGCGCGGGCCAGTGCAACAGGGTGACCGCGCCCTGGTTTCGATGGCGCAGGATGAAGTGATCCACCAGCACCACGCCGAATAACGGCGCAAACACTGAGCCAATCAGCAGCAGGAAGTTCTGGTATTGCGCCAGCGGCGCGAGGCAGGCGATCAAGGTGCAGATCACACCAATGGCCAAGGCCAGGTGCTCGACCTTCCAACGCAATAGAATCCCGCTGGACACCGCCGCCGAGTGAATATCGGCAAAGGCGTTTTCCGATTCATCCAACAGGATCAGCAACAGCGGAATCCCCAGGCCCGCACCGGCCAGCGCCAACAACAACGCATTCACTTCACCGCTGGGCGCAAACGCCAGGGTGTAGGCCACGCCCAGGCTCATCAGCCAGAAATTACCGATAAAGAAGCCCAACGCGGTGCCGCCGAACACGCTTTTCGCGCGTTTGCCGAATCGCGAGTAGTCGGCAATCAACGGCAACCAGGACAGCGGCATGGCGATGGCGATATCGAAACCCACCGCGAACGGCATTGTACCGTCACCGGGTTGGGACCAAAGCGCGGCGAGGTCGGCCTTGGCGAACAGGTTCCAGGTCAGCCACAGGCACGCGGCCAACAGCAGCCAGATGCCCCATTTGCGCAGGATCTGCCGCACAAACGTCAGCGGGCCGCTGACCGCCAGCAATGTGGCCAAACCACCGAAGAACAGCGTCCACAGCAATGGGCTGGCCATCAGGCTGCCTTCGCTGAACGCTCGGGTGCCCAACAGACTGGCGGCGTCGCGCATGACGATAATCTCGAACGAACCCCAGCCGATCAGCTGCAACAGGTTCAACAACGCCGGCAAACTCGCGCCCTTGGTGCCAAGGCTGAGTTTAAGAGCGGCCATGGCGGACAGGCCGGTGTCGCTGCCGATCACACCGACAGCGGCCAGCAACAATACACCTGCCAGGGTGCCGAGGAAGATCGCCAGCAACGAACCTGACAAGCCCAGGCCCGGCGCGAGCAAGGCGCCGGTCTGCAGAACCATCAGGCCGATGCCGAGGGAGAACCACAGGGAGAACAGGTCGCGGGCGCCGAAGACGCGCTTGTCATTCGGCACGGCGATGTCGGGGGAATAAGTACTCGGTTGAATGCTCAAGGGTGTTATCTCTGAGGGGCATTTGTTGTTTGTCAGATCGCTATCGGGGGCAAGCCCCCTCCCACACTGGATCGGGTATGAACACAAAAACTGTGTACAACTCGGTCAAATGTGGGAGGGGGCTTGCCCCCGATGAGGCCGGTACTGGCGCCTACGATCTCGGATCAGACTTTTTTGTAGAGCTGACTCCCTTCCTGCTTGAACCGCTCCGCCTGCTCTGCCAACCCCTTGGCCACGTCCACATCCACCGCATCAATACGCTGGTTGGCCGCGTACTCGCGCACTTCCTGGGTGATTTTCATCGAGCAGAACTTCGGCCCGCACATCGAGCAGAAATGCGCGACTTTGGCCGAGTCTTTCGGCAGGGTTTCATCGTGGTAGGAACGCGCGGTGTCCGGGTCCAGGCCGAGGTTGAACTGGTCTTCCCAACGGAATTCGAAGCGCGCCTTGCTCAAGGCATTGTCGCGGATCTGCGCGCCCGGGTGCCCCTTGGCCAAGTCCGCAGCATGGGCGGCGATCTTGTAGGTGATGATCCCGGTCTTCACGTCATCCTTGTTCGGCAAACCCAGGTGTTCCTTGGGCGTGACGTAGCAAAGCATGGCGCAACCGAACCAGCCGATCATCGCCGCACCAATCCCCGAAGTGATGTGGTCGTAGCCTGGGGCGATGTCGGTGGTCAGCGGGCCGAGGGTGTAGAACGGCGCCTCGTCGCAGCATTCCAGCTGCTTGTCCATGTTCTCCTTGATCAACTGCATCGGCACGTGGCCAGGGCCTTCGATCATGGTTTGTACGTCGTGCTTCCAGGCGGTCTTGGTCAGCTCGCCCAGGGTTTCCAGCTCGCCGAATTGGGCAGCATCGTTGGCGTCGGCAATCGAGCCTGGGCGCAGACCGTCGCCGAGGGAGAAGCTGACGTCGTAGGCCTTCATGATTTCGCAGATTTCGTCGAAATGCGTGTAGGTGAAGTTCTCTTTGTGGTGCGCCAGGCACCACTTGGCCATGATCGAACCGCCTCGGGACACAATGCCGGTAACGCGCTTGGCGGTCAGTGGCACGTAGCGCAACAGCACACCGGCGTGGATGGTGAAGTAGTCGACGCCTTGCTCGGCCTGCTCGATCAGCGTGTCGCGGAACAGCTCCCAGGTCAGGTCCTCGGCGGCGCCGCCGACTTTTTCCAGGGCCTGGTAGATTGGCACCGTGCCGATCGGCACCGGCGAGTTGCGAATGATCCATTCGCGGGTTTCGTGGATATGCTTGCCGGTGGACAGGTCCATCACCGTGTCCGAACCCCAGCGAATGCCCCAGGTCAGTTTCGCCACTTCTTCTTCAATCGACGAACCCAGGGCGCTGTTGCCGATGTTGCCGTTGATCTTCACTAGGAAGTTGCGGCCGATGATCATCGGTTCCAGTTCGGTATGGTTGATGTTGGCCGGGATGATCGCGCGGCCACGGGCGATTTCTTCGCGTACGAATTCCGGCGTGATGATTTTCGGCACGCTGGCACCGAAGCTGTGACCTGCGTGTTGCTGGTCGAGCAGGCCACTGGCACGGGCTTCTTCGAGCTTCATGTTTTCGCGGATGGCGACGTATTCCATCTCGGCGGTGATGATGCCTTTGCGCGCGTAGTGCATTTGCGTGACGTTGGCACCGGCCTTGGCGCGGCGCGGGTTCTTCACGTGAGCGAAGCGCAGTGCGGTCAGTTCGGCATCGCTCAGGCGCTGTTGGCCGAAATGCGAGGTCAGGCCAGGCAGGCGCTCGGTGTCGCCACGCACTTCGATCCACGGCGAGCGCACATCGGCCAGGCCTTTGCGTACGTCAATGATCACGTTGGGGTCGGTGTAGGGGCCAGAGGTGTCGTACACCGTGACCGGGGCGTTGATTTCACCGCCGAAATCGGTAGGGGTCACGTCCAGGCTGATTTCGCGCATCGGTACACGAATGTCCGGGCGAGTGCCTTGCACGTAGATTTTTTGCGAGCGGGTAAAGGGTTGCACGGAGCCGGAGTCGACCTTGGCCGATTCACTCAAGTGCACGGTGTTTTTTAGTTTTGTACTTTTTATTTCTGTGCTCATCACGGGCTCTCCAACTATCCAGGCGGTGGATTTTTGTCGGAGCGAACCTGAGACGGATGGACGCACTGAGAGCAGTGCTGTGCTTGGCGCACGGGGTGTTCGATTGTCGAACAACTATCCCGGACGAAGCACAAGAGGACTCGCCGGGTGACGAGAAATCTTGTTCCCTACGCAGGCGCTAACCTGATCAGGTTCAACGGGATCCGGTATTTACCGATCTCAGCCTTCCAACAAGGCACCCCGACAAGAACGCCGCCAGTCTAGACCAGGCTGGGGGCAAATTGCCAATAGCGCAGTATTCAGCGTGATGAATGGCGTGATTGCGGGATTGTTGCGCCGGGTCAGCGCAACTACACTCGGTGACCGCCACAATGCTTGACGCCAGGAATGGCCAGCCTTAGCCTTGGGCGCTAAATTATCGCTGTAATATTCATACTAGGGATCGCCTCATGCTGCGCAAACTCTCACTGGCTCTTGCCGTGTCTTGTGCGACCAACGGAATGGTCTGGGCAGCTGAAGCGCCCTTGTCTGCCAAAACCGATCTGGTCAGCGTCTACCAGGAAGCGGTGAACAACAACGCCGACCTGGCCGCCGCCCGCGCCCAATACGGCGCGCAAAAAGAAGTAGTACCCCAGGCGCGCGCCGGCTTGCTGCCGAACCTGTCGGCCGGTGCTGACAGCAATAATGTCCGCACCCAGATCGACCAACCGGCGGCCACCGTCAACCGTGACGCACACTCCTGGCGTGCAACCCTGAGCCAACCGCTATTCCGCGCCGATCGCTGGTTCCAGCTGCAAGCCGCCGAAGCCGTCAACGAGCAGGCCTCGTTGCAACTGTCGGCCACCGAGCAGAACCTGATCCTGCAAAGCGCCGAGAACTACTTCGCCGTGCTGCGTGCCCAGGACAACCTGGCGTCGACCAAGGCCGAAGAAAATGCGTTCAAGCGCCAGCTCGACCAGTCCAACGAACGCTTCGACGTGGGCCTGTCGGACAAGACCGACGTGCTGCAATCCCAGGCCAGCTACGACACCGCGCGCGCCAACCGCATCGTCGCCCAGCGCCAGGTGGACGACGCCTTCGAAGCGCTGATCACCCTGACCAATCGCCAGTACAACTCGATCCAGGGCATTGTCCACACGTTGCCGGTGCTGCCACCAGCGCCGAACGACGCCAAGGCCTGGGTCGAAACCGCCGGCCGCCAGAACCTCAACCTGCTGGCCAGCAACTACGCGGTGACCGCCGCCGAAGAAACCCTGAGGCAGCGCAAGGCCGGCCACTTGCCGACACTGGACGCCGTGGCGCAATACGAAAAAGGCGATAACGACGCACTCGGCTTCAGCAACCCTAACCAACTGCCCGTGCCGTACGGTGGCGATGTGTCCCAACGCACCATCGGCCTGCGCCTGAACATCCCGATCTACAGTGGCGGCCTCACCAGCTCCCAAGTACGCGAATCCTATTCACGCCTCGACCAGACCGAACAGCAACGTGAAGGCATGCGCCGCCAGGTCGTAGAAAACACGCGCAACCTGCACCGCGCGGTGAACACCGATGTGGAACAGGTACAGGCACGCCGCCAGTCGATCATCTCCAACCAGAGCGCAGTGGAAGCCACGGAGATCGGGTATCAAGTGGGCACGCGCAACATCGTCGACGTGCTGGACTCACAGCGCCAGCTCTACTCGTCGGTGCGCAACTACAACAACAGCCGCTACGACTACATCCTCGACAACCTGCGTTTGAAGCAGGCCGCGGGCACGCTGAACCCGGGGGATTTGCAGGATCTGGCGCGCTACCTAAAAGCCGACTACAACCCGGACAAGGACTTCCTGCCACCGGACCTGGCCAAGGCCGCTGCCGAGCAGCTCAAGGCCCGCCCCGGCTACTAAGCCATACACAAAACAACTGTGGGAACTGGCTTGCCTGCGATGCAGACACCGCGGTGTATCAGTTACACCGAGGTGATGCTATCGCAGGCAAGCCAGCTCCCACATTTGGATCAGTGTTGCATCATTCGGTCCAAACCATCCAGCAAACGCTTGAGCGCGCCTTGGTTGGCCTGCATCACCTTCAGTCCCGCCTGCGCCATCTTGTACGCATCCTGAGGCAGCTCGAACAGTTGCCGCACGGCCTCGGCCAATCCCTCAGCATCATCCACTTCGCGCAACGCCCCGGCCTCGCGCATCATCGCGCTGATTTCGAGGAAGTTGAACAGGTGCGGCCCCATGATCACAGGCTTTGCCAATGCCGCCGGCTCCAACGGGTTGTGCCCGCCGGTCGGCACCAGGCTACCGCCGACGAAGGCGCTGTCGGCCAAGGCATAGAGAAACAGCAGCTCGCCCATAGTGTCACCCAGCAACACTGAGGTTTGCGCGGTCACGGGCTCACCACTGGAGCGACGCACTGTGGCGAAGCCTTGTTGCTCGCACAGCTCAAACATCGGGCCAAAGCGCTCTTGGTGACGCGGCACCAGAATCAACAACGCATTGGGATAGCTGTCGAGCAATTGGCGATGGGCTGCCAGCACAACTTCATCTTCGCCTTCATGGGTACTGGCGGCGATCCACACCGGGCGCTCGCTGGCGCCCCATTGCTCACGCAACGCGGAGGCGCGTGCAGGTAGCGCGGGATCGATCGTCAGGTCGAACTTGATCGAGCCGGTGACTTCGACCGTTTCCGGGCGTGCACCCAAGCTTAGAAAACGCTGCGCTTCGGTTTTTGTCTGCACCGCGATCAGGCTCATTTCAGCCAACATCGGCGCTGTCAGCCTGGCAAATCGTGCATAGCCTTTAGCGGAACGCTCCGACAGCCGCGCATTGGCCAACGCCACGGGTATGCCACGCTGGGCGCAGGCATGAATATGGTTGGGCCACAATTCGGTTTCCATGATCACGGCGAGCCTGGGCTGCACGTGATCGAGAAAACGCTTGGCGGCGCACGGTACGTCATACGGCAAATAGCAGTGCTGAATGCGTGGTTCGTTGGCGAACAACGCCTGGATACGCTCAGACCCCGTGGGGGTCATGCAGGTGACGGTGATCGGCAGTGTTGGATGGCGCGCCATCAGCCCGCGAATCATCGGCGCGGCGGCAATGCTTTCGCCCACCGACACGGCATGCACCCAGATCCCGCCCGGTTGCATCACCGGCAGACCGTAGGAAAACCGTTCGCCCACACGCTTGGCGTAAGCCGGCGCCTTACGCGCACGCAGCCACAGACGTAAAGCCACCAACGGCAGCGCCAGGTAAAACAGACAGCTGTAGAGAATTCTATTCATGGCGGCGGAGTTTATCGGCTTTTTCAATCGATCGCCTGCAAGCACTCGGCAAATCGTTTCGCCAGGAAGCGTGCGGCCGGCCCGAGGTGCTCGTCACGGCGCCAGACCAGTTCCACCACCAGGGCCGGTGGGGTCCACTCGCTGTCCAGCTCGACCATTTGTTGCTGATAGGTCGGGTACTGCACGATGTGCCTCGGTAGCCAGGCCCAGCCCAGGCCGCTCATCAGCCATTCGGCCAGCACGTAGAAACTGTCGGCGCGCCACACCAAGGGGCTGGCGGCCTCACTGCCGGGATAGACGCTGGTCTGGGTCGACATCAATAGCTGGCGAAACTGTGCCAGGCGCTGGCAATCCACATAGGCCTCCTTGGCGAGCGGGTGGTTCACACCGCACACCGTCACCATCTCCACACTGCCCACGACCCGACGCTCAAGGGCCTCGGGGATTTGGTCGTGATAGAACAGCAGTCCCAGGTCGGCTTTACGCTCCACCAACTTGCGCGCCACATCACCTTGGGCGGCACTGGACAACTGCACTTCCAGCAGCGGGTACTGCACGGCCAGCGCCTCAAGGCTGTCGAGTACCGGCTGGAACAACATGGCTTCGTCCTGGGCCAGGCGCAGGCAGGCTTCTTCACCACGAGTCAAGGACAGCGCCCGACCATTGAGCCGCTCACACTGGCGCAGCACCTCGCGCGCCTCCTCCAACAATACGCTGCCAGCCTCGGTCAAACGCGGCTGGCGGCCGCTGCTACGATCAAACAGGCTCAACCCCAGGTCCGCCTCCAGCAGGGCAATCCCATTGCTCACCGCCGATTGCGCCTTGCGCTGGCCACGCGCCACTGCCGAAAACGAACGCTGCTCGGCAACACTGACAAACAGACGCATTTGCTCAAGATTCCACTGCACGCTCATGGCACAACCCATCTCTTATTCGGATAGGTAATGACTTTACCCCATCTTTTCAAGCGCTAGAATGCCGACCTAACCAACACGCAATACACCGAGGATTACCCCATGAATGTCGCCTACCTCTACCTGGCCATTGCCATTTGCTCGGAAGTGATCGCGACCGTCTCCATGAAAGCGGTCAAGGGCTTGAGCACACCCATCCCGCTGCTGCTGATGATCGTGGGTTATGGCGTGGCGTTCTGGATGCTCACCCTGGTGGTGCGCACCGTACCGGTGGGCGTGGCCTATGCGGTGTGGGCGGGGCTGGGGATCGTGATGGTCAGTGTCGCTGCCTTGTTTATCTACGGGCAGAAGCTGGACGTCCCGGCGATGCTGGGGATGGGCCTGATCGTGCTGGGCGTGGTGGTGATTCAACTGTTCTCGAAAACCGTCGGACACTGACCGCTACTCAACAGGCTGTATACTGCGCCCCTTGTCTTGAACACTGAGGTCGCCGATGCCATCCGTTATTTCCACCGACGTTCTGATTGTCGGCGCAGGGGTTGCCGGCCTCTGGCTCAATGCGCGCCTGCGCCGCCAGGGGTTTTCCACGGTGCTGGTGGAAAGCGCCACCTTAGGCGGCGGGCAAAGCGTGAAGTCCCAGGGAATCATTCACGGCGGGGCGAAGTACGCCCTGCACGGCGCCCTCACCGGCGCCTCCGAAGCCATTGCCGACATGCCGCGCCGTTGGCGTGAAGCCCTCGCGGGTAATGGTGAGCTGGACCTCTCTGGCGTGCGCGTACTGTCTCAAGCTCACTATCTATGGTCCCCCGGCACCCTCGCCGGCAATCTCACCAGCTTCTTTGCCAGCAAGGCCGTGCGCGGGCGCGTGGATCAGGTCAAGGGGGACGACTTGCCCCCTGCCCTGCAGGATCGCCGCTTCAAGGGCAAGGTCTATCGCCTGGCCGAACTCGTGGTAGACGTGCCGAGTGTGATCGAACGCCTCGCACAACTGGCCGGTGACGGGTTGCTCGCAGGGCAGCACATCGAGCCGCTGCTGGAAAACGACACCCTGGTGGGCCTGAAGGTGGATGGCCGCGAGATCCGTGCCCAACGCATCGTGCTCAGCGCCGGCGCCGGCACGGCGGATTTGCTCAGCGCCCTGGGCCTCAGCCAACCCGCCATGCAGAAACGTCCACTGCATATGATCATCGCCAAAGGCCCTGGCCTGAAACCACTGTACGCCCACTGCCTGGGCGGTGGCACCAAGCCGCGCATCACCGTGACCACCCATCCGGCCGCCGATGGCGATTGGGTGTGGTACATGGGCGGCGATATCGCCGAAGCCGATGGCGTGGCACGTACGCCTGAAGAACAGATCGCCACCGCCCAAAAAGAGCTGGCGCAACTGTTGCCGTGGATCGACATGAGCCAGACCCAATGGGCCACCTTGCGCGTCGACCGTGCCGAGCCACTGCAATCAGGCCTGACCCGTCCCGACAACGCCTTTCTCGCCGAACAGGGCCGCCTGCTGGTGGGCTGGCCGACCAAGCTGGCGCTGGCGCCGGACTTCGCTGATCGCGTGCTCAACGCCCTGGAGCGCGACGGTATCCGCCCAGGCGCCACCGAGCCTCTGCCAGCCCTGCCCAAACCGGCTATTGGCGTACCTGCCTGGGAGCAACTGTTGCCATGAGCCTGCCCACCTTGCACGACTTGCATCGCCCCTTGGGCAGTACTGGCTTGATGGTCTCGCCACTGGGGCTGGGCACCGTCAAGCTGGGTCGCGACCAGGGCGTGAAATACCCCAGCGGCTTCCAGATTCCTGATGATGACGAAGCGCGGATGCTGCTGCGCCAAGCCCAACAGTTGGGCATCAACCTGATCGACACCGCCCCCGCCTACGGGCGCAGCGAAGAACGCCTGGGGCCGCTGCTGCGTGGCCAACGCAAGGACTGGGTGATTGTCAGCAAGGTCGGCGAAGAGTTCGTCGATGGCGTGTCCCATCACGATTTCAGCGCCGCCCATACACGACTGTCGATCGAACGTAGCCTGAAAAGACTTGAAACGGATTTTATCGATCTGGTGCTGGTGCATTCCGACGGCAATGACCTGCACATCCTCAACGATTGCGAGGTTTACCAGACCCTGGCCGAGCTGAAAAAAGAGGGCAAGATTCGCGGCTTCGGCTTCTCCGGCAAAACCGTTGAAGGAGGCGTGAAGGCTCTGGAACAGGGCGATTGTGCGATGGTCACCTACAATCTGAACGAGCAAACCGAGAAAGCCGTGATTGATTACGCGGCGGCCCATGGCAAAGGCATCCTGGTGAAAAAGGCCCTGGCCAGCGGCCATGTTTGCCTGGAGCCGGGAATGGATCCAATTCATGCCAGTTTCATGCTGTTGTTTGCGCAAACGGGCGTCGCCAGTGCTATTGTCGGGACCATTAACCCGCTGCACCTGGCCCATAACGTGGCGACCGCTGCCCAGGTCATTCGTCAACTCTGATGCCGCCCACGCGGCCGACCCCGTCGCAAGAAGGAGCCGACATGCCGCGAACGCTCATAAGAAAAAACCCCAGCAACTTCAAGACACTGCCGCTGTACGTCGAAGCCACACCCGAGGGCCTGAGCTACCAGAGCGTCGGCATGCCGCTCAACTTCGCCCAGGTCCTGCAACGACGCAAACCGGTCGACGTACCGGACGCCGAGCGCTTTGCCCTGGAACTGGCCAACCTTGGCGTATCGGTGCGACTGACGCTGCATTGGCAAAACAAAGACTACTGGGTGCTCGTGCGCCAGCGTCGCCAGGACCGCGGCGATGTGGTGCTCAAACTGATCTCCGGCTACGTCCCCGCTCACGAACTGAACCTGCCGCTGCACACCGCCATCCAGGAAATTGCCGAGGAGTGCCTGCTCGAAACCCCCGAAGGCTGGCTCGGCGGGCGTTTCAACGACACCTGGCTACCGGCGCCCTACTCCGCCGCCCTGCATTACCGTGAAGCCTTGCCCTTTCGCCTTAGCCCGCTCTCCGGAGCCGCGCGCCCGGTGCGCTGCGCAACGACTCAGTTGATCGAGCGCCCACGGGCCTATGTGCACCTGCCCACCGCATCGCTGCAATTGATCTATGACTTGCGCCTGGAAGTACCAAAGGAAGCCAAGTCCCTGAGCCTGTTCCATGTGGACGAGCGGCTTGAAGGCGATCAGTTGGTGGCACGCCTGGACCGCCAACGCCCGGACCTGTACCTGATGCCCTTGAAAGACGGCCAGCCGCTGGCCGAGTTGTACACCGTCAAGAAAGACCAGCTGTATCCGGCGAGCACACGGGGTTTGTACCTGGCAGAAAGCTTCGCCCAGCAAGAGGGCTGGCTGGTGCGTGATGAGCGGATTCGCTGGAAGGACTGGCTCAGGCAGCAAGGCCTGGCAGAACCGGAGAAGGAGTCGAAACTCAAGCGCTTGACCGGCAAGGCGCGGCAGATGCTGCGCAAGATCGTGCCGAAAAAAGCCAGCCGCTAGGAGCGAGTACCCTCGCTTCTAGCGGCAACGCGCTTTATTCGTTGCTGCGGATTTTTTCGACGATCGCGGTGGTCGAGCTGTTTTCAACCAGCCCCAGCACTTTGACCTTGCCACCGTAGGCGCTGACGATGTCGGCACCGACGACTTGATCGACGGAGTAGTCACCGCCCTTGACCAGCACGTCCGGCTTGACCTGGGCCAGCAGGTTTTCCGGGGTGCCTTCAGGGAAGCTGATCACCCAATCCACCGCGCCCAGACCCGCCAGCACCGCCATGCGACGGTCGACGCTATTGATCGGACGACCCGGGCCTTTCAGGCGACTGACCGAAGCGTCATCGTTGACCGCAACGATCAGGCGATCGCCTTGGGCACGCGCCTGTTCCAGGTAAGTCACGTGGCCCGCGTGCAGGATGTCGAAACAGCCATTGGTGAACACAATGCTTTCGTTGTGGGCGCGGGCATCGTCAATCGCCAGCAGCAATTGCTCGATACTCAGTACGCCACGCTCGGAACCTTCGGAACGCTGGATCGCCCTGCGCAACTCAGGCGCACTGATGGCCGCCGTACCCAGCTTGCCCACCACGATACCTGCGGCCAGATTGGCCAGGGCTACCGCATGAGGCAGTTCTTCACCTGCCGCAATAGACGCGGCCAAGGTGGAAATGACCGTGTCACCGGCACCGGTCACGTCGAACACTTCACGGGCACGTGCCGGCAGGTGCATCGCCGGATGACCCGGGCGCAGCAGGGTCATGCCGTGCTCGCCACGGGTCACCAGCAAGGCGCCCAGGTCGAGATCAGCCATCAGGGTGGCGCCCTTGCTCACCAACTCATGCTCATCGGCACAGCCGCCGACGATGGCTTCGAACTCGCTGAGATTTGGCGTGATCAGGCTGGCGCCCCGATAAATCGAGAAATCCTTGCCCTTGGGATCGGCCAGCACCGGGATGCCCTTGGCCTTGGCGGCCTGGATCAGTACCTGGTGATTGCGCAAGGCACCTTTGCCGTAATCGGACAACACCAGCACCTTGATACCTTCGAGCAACTCATCGACCTGGCTGCCGAGGGCCAGGGCGTCGGTGGCGAAGGGTTCTTCGAAATCGATACGCAGCAACTGCTGGTGACGGCTCATGACCCGCAGCTTGACGATGGTCGGCTGATGGGCAATGCGTTGGAACACCGCACGCACGCCAGCACCGCGCAGGCTGTTGGCCAGGCTATCGGCGGCTTCATCGTCGCCGGTCACACCCACCAGGGAGGCTGGGGCGCCGAGCGCAGCAATATTGAGGGCAACGTTGGCAGCGCCACCTGGACGGTCTTCGATTTGCTCGACCTTGACTACCGGTACCGGTGCCTCAGGGGAAATCCGTGAGGTACCGCCATGCCAGTAACGGTCGAGCATGACATCGCCGACCACCAAGACAGGGGCTTGATCGAATCGCGGCATGGACAACTTCATGGAGCAACCCACATACAAAATGAACAGGGGCGCGATATTAGCACAGGGTTTGCGATGGCTTGCGACTAGCGAGACACCGAATCCACTGCGGGGCAAATGTGAGAGGGGGCTTGCCCCCGATGGCGAAGTGTCAGCTTGCAGAAATGCTGGCTGACCCACCGCTATCGAGGGCAAGCCCCCTCCCACAGTAGTCCTGTGTACCTGTCAAATCAGGTGATATCGGCCGACACCGGCGTATCCAGGCCCAGGGAGTGCAAGCGGGCGTAGTAGCCGTTTTGCGCCAGCAACTGGCCGTGAGTACCACGCTCCACGATGCGACCGTCGTCCATCACCAGGATCAGGTCGGCCTTCTCGATGGTCGACAGGCGGTGCGCGATCACCAGGGTCGTGCGACCTTGCATGACCTTGTCCAGCGCCGCCTGAATGTGCCGCTCGGACTCGGTGTCGAGAGCCGAGGTGGCCTCGTCGAGAATCAGCAACGGCGCATTCTTGAGCAACGCACGGGCAATCGCCAGGCGCTGGCGCTGGCCGCCGGACAGCAGCACGCCGTTTTCGCCAACCTGAGTGTCAAAGCCCTTGGGCAACTGGTCGATGAAGTCCTTGGCATTGGCATCCGCCGCTGCCGCCTCGACGTCTTCCCGTGGTGCGCCGGCCAGGTCGCCATAGGCGATGTTGTTGGTCACCGTGTCGCTGAACAACGTCACATGCTGGGTCACCTGGGCAATGTGTTTACGCAGGTTAAGCAGCTTGTAATCTTCGATTTCAACGCCATCGAGCAGGATCTCACCGCTCTCATGGTGATAGAAGCGCGGAATCAGGCTGGCCAGGGTCGACTTGCCGCTGCCCGAACGCCCGACCAGGGCGATCATTTGCCCAGGCTCGGCGGTGAAGCTGATGTCCTTGAGTACATGGCGCTCAGTGCCTGGGTAAGTGAAGTTCAGGTTGCGCACTTCCAGACGGCCACTGACCTTGTCGCGCTCGATAGTGCCATGGTCGACTTCAACCGCTTCGTCCAGCTGTTCGAAAATACTTTCAGCGCCGGCCACACCTTTCTGGATGGTCGAGCTGACTTCCGACAGTTGGCGGATTGGCTTGGGCAACAGACCGGCCAGGGTGATGTAGGCAACCATATCACCGGCGGACGCATCGCCACGCAGATACAGAACCAGGAACATCAGCACCGCCATGGCGGTGTAGATCACCAGTTGCAGTGCCGGCGTGTAGATCGCGCCGGTGCGGGTCATGCGCAGTTGCTTGTTGGTGTTGCTCTGGCTGGCCTTGAGGAAGCGCTTCTCCTCGTAGACTTCACCGCCGAAGCTGCGCACCACACGATAGCCCTGGATGGTTTCCGAAGCCACGTGGGTCACGTCGCCCATTGCCACCTGGATC
>NZ_JBOICG010000760.1:0-6135 GCF_050739995.1 Pseudomonas sp.
CCACCATGATCCCGGCAATCGGGCCGAGCAGGCTTGAATAACCCAGCAACCAGTTGGAATACACAGTCTCCAGGCTCACATCCGAGACGATCAGCCCGAGTTTTTTCAGCAGCTCATGGGCCATCAACGCCAACCCGACCAGGCCAGTGAGGATCACCGCTGTGGTTCGGTTGATCAGCTTGGGAGCGATGTTCTGGAAGTCATTGGTGGGCGAAACGATGTTCGCCGCCGTGTTGGTGGACAAGGTGGCGATGATGATCAACGCCATGGCAATCGCTACCCACACCGGGCTCTGGATATGGCCGATCAGGCTCACCGGGTCGGACACGCTGACACCCACCAATTTCACCGACGCAGCGGTCATGATCACGCCAAGGGCGGCGAACAGGAACATGGTCAATGGCAGGCCGAAAATCTGCCCGAGGATCTGGTCTTTCTGACTGTGGGCGTAGCGGCTGAAGTCGGGAATGTTCAGCGACAAGGTGGCCCAGAAACCCACCATCGCGGTGAGGCCAGCCATGAAGTAACCGGTGAGGCTCGCGCCTTCGGGACGTTTGGGGGGGATCGCCATGAGTTCGCTGAGAGACACATTCGGCATCGCCCACACCAACAGGCCTATCCCGACTGCCACCAGCAGCGGTGCCGACAGGGTTTCCAGGCGCTTGATCGACTCGGCGCCACGCAAGACCACCCACAAATTCAGCGTCCAGAAAATCATGAAACCGATCACTTCACCGGTGCCACCGAGGGATTTCCAACCCTCGAAAATCGACCCCAGGAACAAGTGAATCGCCAAGCCACCAAACATCGTCTGGATACCGAACCAGCCACACGCCACCAGCGCGCGGATCAGGCACGGCACGTTGGAACCGAGGATGCCAAAGGAAGAACGCAGCAACACCGGAAACGGAATACCGTACTTGGTGCCGGGAAACGCGTTGAGGGTCAGCGGAATCAGCACGACGATGTTGGCCAGCAGGATCGCCATCAGCGCCTCCCCCACTGACAGCCCGAAATACGCAGTGAGCACCCCGCCCAACGTATAGGTGGGCACGCAGATCGACATGCCGACCCACAGTGCGGTGATGTGCCATTTGTTCCAGGTTCGTTCGTGCACCTTGGTCGGTGCCATGTCGTGGTTGTAGCGCGGGCTGTCGAGGACGTCGGGGCCGGCGTCGAGTTCGTACAGGCCGTTGCGTTCTATGACTTGCGATCTGTTCTGTTGCATGGCCGCTCCACGGTTTTTTCGAATTATTGTTGCTCACCCCGCGCTGGACGCAGGGTGGCCGGAGTACCGCGTAAACAACATGACATCACGGGCCCGGACAGCCGCCACTGCACTCAATAACCGTGCCGACAACTGCCCTCGAACCCACACCGCTTTTATAACTTGCTGATGTTTATCAGCTTTCCGATTGCGCCTACGGTACTTGCCACATTACTCAGGCTAAATAACGTGAAAGTTGCCCGAACCGTCAGGACTCAATCTGGTGCAACACAATTATTTTTATTTCCCATGCCCGTCAAGAGGCATGTCTCAAGCGTCTGATTTGCAATAAGAAATGTTGCTTATTTTATGAACCTGTCAAGCGCGTCAAAATGGTGAGAGGCCGCTTCATTTTGGTGATTATTTATTTTTATCCTTATAAATCAAGTAATTAAACACAATACAAGCTTATAAAAAATCTTCTTGCCCAATCGAAAAACTCGGGCTAGTTTCTATTCCTGTCACCGATGACAGGAATTAACCGACCATCGGTAAGCAGCATTACAACACTTAGAACTGGCACAAGCCGGTCAAGCCTGTGAGGAACTCGACATGTCGCTGTTGATCCGTGGCGCCACCGTTATTACCCATGATGAAAGTTACCGCGCCGATGTTTTATGCGCAGGCGGTCTAATTCGCGCTATTGGCACGGATCTGGATATTCCCGCAGGCACTGAAATACTCGATGGCAGCGGCCAATACTTGATGCCAGGCGGCATCGACCCTCACACCCATATGCAACTGCCCTTCATGGGCACCGTGGCCAGCGAAGATTTTTTCAGTGGTACGGCGGCAGGTTTGGCGGGCGGCACTACGTCGATCATCGACTTTGTGATTCCCAACCCGCAGCAGTCACTGCTCGAGGCCTTTCACCAATGGCGCGGCTGGGCGGAAAAGTCAGCAGCCGACTATGGCTTTCACGTTGCGATCACGTGGTGGAGCGAGCAGGTCCGCGAGGAAATGGCCGAACTGGTCAGCCATCACGGCATCAACAGCTTCAAGCATTTCATGGCCTACAAGAACGCGATCATGGCGGCGGACGATACGCTGGTCGCCAGTTTCGAACGTTGCCTGGAGCTGGGCGCAGTGCCCACGGTGCATGCGGAGAACGGCGAGTTGGTGTACCACCTGCAGCGCAAGCTGATGGCCCAGGGCATCACCGGACCGGAAGCGCACCCGTTGTCGCGCCCGTCACAAGTGGAAGGCGAAGCGGCCAGCCGCGCCATTCGTATCGCTGAAACCATCGGTACGCCGTTGTACTTGGTGCACGTCTCCACCCAGGAAGCGTTGGACGAAATCACCTATGCCCGCGGCAAGGGCCAGCCGGTCTACGGCGAAGTCCTCGCCGGCCACTTGTTGCTGGACGACAGCGTTTACCAACACCCCGACTGGCAGACCGCCGCCGGTTACGTGATGAGCCCGCCTTTCCGTCCACGCGGGCACCAAGAGGCGCTGTGGCATGGCCTGCAATCGGGCAACCTGCACACCACTGCCACTGACCACTGTTGCTTCTGCGCCGAGCAAAAAGCTGCCGGCCGTGATGACTTCAGCAAGATCCCCAACGGCACCGCCGGCATCGAAGACCGCATGGCGTTGCTGTGGGACGAAGGGGTCAACAGCGGGCGTTTGTCGATGCAGGATTTCGTCGCGCTGACTTCCACCAACACCGCGAAGATCTTCAACCTCTACCCACGCAAAGGCGCGATCCGTGTCGGCGCAGATGCTGATCTGGTGCTGTGGGACCCCCAGGGTACGCGGACCATTTCCGCCAAGACCCACCATCAGAAGGTCGACTTCAACATCTTCGAAGGCAAAACCGTACGTGGTGTACCGAGCCACACCATCAGCCAGGGCAAGCTGGTCTGGGCCGATGGCGACCTGCGTGCCGAACGTGGGGCCGGGCGGTATGTGGAACGGCCGGCGTATCCGGCGGTGTTTGAGCAGTTGAGCAAGCGGGCGGAGCATTCCAGGCCCACTGCAGTGAAACGCTGATACCGCATTCGCGGGCAAGCCCGCTCCCACATTTGATCGGATTCACACAGCCCAGATGTGGGAGCTGGCTTGCCTGCGAAGCGGCCAGCACAGGCAACACAAAAAACCAATGCCCATCAGAGGCAGCACCTCAAATAACCGTGAGGCCAAAACCGTGATCCAGACCCTGACCCACCTCCCCCACCCGCATGAAGATGGGGCAACGTTAGCCAGCCATTTCACCGACCTGGCACCGCCCCTCAACGCCCGCCAGGCCCAACTGGAAGCTTCGCGCTGCCTGTATTGCTACGACGCGCCATGCGTGAACGCGTGTCCCAGCGAGATCGATATCCCGTCGTTCATCCGCAATATCCACACCGAAAACGTACAGGGTGCCGCGCAGAAAATCCTCTCGGCCAACATCCTCGGCGGCAGCTGCGCCCGGGTTTGCCCCACCGAGATCCTGTGCCAGCAAGCCTGCGTGCGTAACAACGCCGAGGAATGCGCCCCGGTGTTGATTGGCCTGTTGCAACGCTACGCCATCGACAACGCGCACTTCAGCGAGCACCCGTTCCAGCGCGCGGCGTCCACCGGCAAACGCATCGCCGTCATCGGTGCCGGGCCTGCGGGTTTGGCTTGCGCTCATCGTGCCGCGTTGCACGGCCATGACGTGGTGATTTTCGAAGCGCGGGAAAAGGCCGGAGGCCTGAATGAATACGGGATAGCCAAGTACAAGCTGGTGGATGACTTCGCGCAGAAGGAGTTGGAGTTCCTGCTGCAAATCGGCGGCATTGAAATTCGCCACGGCCAGCGCCTGGGTGACAACCTGACCTTGAGTGAACTGCACCAGCAATTCGATTCGGTGTTCCTCGGCCTCGGCCTGACTGCCAGCAAACAACTCGGCCTGCCCCACGAAGATGCCCCCGGCCTGCTCGCCGCCACCGACTACATCCGCGAACTGCGCCAGGCTGAAGACCTCACCCAACTGCCTCTGGCCGACCGCTGCATCGTGCTCGGCGCCGGCAACACGGCCATCGACATGGCCGTGCAAATGGCCCGTCTCGGCGCTCGCGATGTGAACCTCGTGTACCGCCGTGGTCTGGCGGACATGGGCGCCACTCAGCACGAACAGGATATTGCCAAAGCCAATCAGGTCCGCCTGCTGACCTGGGCTCAACCCGAAACAGTGCTGCTCGATGATCAGGGCCACGTACGCGGCATGCGCTTTCTGCGCACGCGCATGGAAAACGGCCGCCTGCACCCCACCGGTGAAACCTTCGAACTGGCTGCCGATGCGATCTTCAAGGCCATCGGACAAAGTTTTGACAGCGAGGCGCTGCACGACCCGCTGGCCCAGCAACTGCGCCGCGTCGGCGAGCGCATTTTCGTCGACGAACACCTGCGCACCAGCATTCCAGGCATCTATGCCGGCGGTGATTGCGTCAGCCTCGGCCAGGACCTCACCGTGCAAGCCGTGCAACACGGCAAGCTGGCCGCAGAGGCCATGCACGCCCAACTCATGCTGAATGTGGAGGCTGCGTAATGGCCGATCTCTCGATTGTGTTCGCCGGTATCAAAGCCCCGAACCCGTTCTGGCTGGCCTCTGCGCCGCCCACCGACAAAGCCTACAACGTGGTCCGCGCCTTCGAAGCCGGCTGGGGCGGCGTGGTGTGGAAAACCCTGGGCGAAGACCCGGCAGCGGTCAATGTGTCGTCTCGCTACTCGGCCCACTACGGTGCCAACCGTGAAGTGTTGGGCATCAACAACATCGAGCTGATCACCGACCGCTCCCTGGAGATCAACCTGCGAGAAATCACCCAGGTGAAAAAAGATTGGCCCGACCGCGCGCTGATCGTGTCGCTGATGGTGCCTTGTGTCGAGGAGTCCTGGAAAAACATCCTGCCCCGGGTGGAGGCCACCGGCTGCGACGGTATCGAACTGAACTTCGGCTGCCCCCACGGTATGCCCGAGCGCGGCATGGGTGCCGCAGTGGGCCAGGTACCGGAGTATGTGGAGCAAGTGACACGCTGGTGCAAGACGTACTGCTCGCTGCCGGTGATCGTCAAGCTCACGCCGAACATCACCGACATCCGTGTGGCGGCGCGGGCCGCCTATCGCGGTGGCGCGGATGCGGTGTCGCTGATCAACACCATCAACTCCATCACCAGTGTGGACCTGGAACGCATGGTCGCCCTGCCGACGGTCGGTAGCCAAAGTACCCACGGCGGTTATTGCGGCTCAGCGGTGAAGCCGATTGCCCTGAACATGGTCGCGGAAATCGCCCGTGACCCGCAGACCCAAGGCCTGCCGATCTGCGGCATCGGTGGCATCGGCAACTGGCGCGACGCGGCGGAATTCGTCGCCCTGGGTTGCGGCGCGGTGCAGGTGTGCACGGCGGCGATGCTGCATGGGTTTCGGATCGTGGAAGAGATGAAGGATGGACTGTCACGTTGGATGGATAGTCAGGGCTACACGAGCCTGCAGGACTTTTCCGGGCGTGCGGTGGGTAATACCACGGACTGGAAGTACCTGGATATCAACTACCAGGTGATCGCGAAGATTGATCAGACGGCGTGTATTGGTTGTGGGCGTTGCCATATTGCTTGCGAGGACACATCGCACCAGGCCATCGCGAGTCTGAAACAGGCGGATGGCACGCATAAGTACGAGGTGATCGATGATGAGTGTGTGGGCTGTAACCTGTGCCAGATCACCTGCCCGGTAGCGGACTGTATCGAGATGGTGCCGATGGACACGGGCAAGCCATTTTTGAATTGGACGCAGGACCCGCGTAATCCCTACAGAGAGGCTGTGTAATGCTTTAGATCGCTATCGGGGGCAAGCCCCCTCCCACATTTTGATTTGTGAATACAGTCATAGGTGGGAGGGGGCTTGCC
>NZ_JBOICG010000761.1:0-2247 GCF_050739995.1 Pseudomonas sp.
AGCGCGGGGCAAGCCCGCTCACTACACCGTCAGACGACGAGATCATTCATCTCGCAATACTCTTCCCACTCGACACCCAGCACCTCGGCCGCCTCTTTGTGCAGGGCCAGCCGTGCGGCTTCGAACTCTTCCGGTGTAGAGGTGTATTTGAGGGTCAGCTCCCAAGGCTGGTAACCCTGGCTTTCGGCCTCGTCCTCGAATGCCCACTGGATCTGGTCGCGCTGGTCATCAGCACTCAAGTCCTTGATCTCTTCTTTAAGCTGCGGCGACTCCTCGAGGTACTTTTCGAGCGCTGCCTGGTGCCGAACTTCCTGGGTCATCTCAGTCGTGGTCATGTTGTTCTCTTAGATCGAGGAATGGGGATGCATCTGGGTCATCAAGGTTGCGCAGATAAATTCTGGCCTTCAGAACCATTCTGGGATCATCTGAAAACGTTGCCTTTGAAACAGTGGTGCCTTTTTGCCCGAGACAGGAATCGAACCTGCGACCTTCGCGTTACGAGTGCGCTGCTCTACCGGCTGAGCTACACGGGCGGTGGGCTAAAGCTAGCACCGCATTAGGCATGCGGCAACTAACTGGCCCATCGCCCAGCAGCCGTTATGCGCCGTCGACGCCGCAGCCCTTGGCGACATATTGCGCGTCAGCCGTGGTGGCACATGTCCAGCCTGTGGTGGCACTGCGCGTCAGGGTGATGGTCTTGCCCAGTACGGGCGCAGGTGCATCGAGGATTTCACAGCTGATGGAACCGACACCGGTGGCCACATCGCCTGCCACGTCGATCTTGCAGTTGGCGGTAGGACTGGTGCCACCGACCAATGACAGGGTCGGGACAGTGCCCTGGTTGATCACATCTTCGTAACCTGCCTTCAACGCCGAGATTTCAGCCAGGCCCGCCGTGAACTTGGCCTTGGCCTGGTGCTTGGTGTACATGGGCAAACCGATGGTTGCCAAAATGCCGATGATTGCCACGACGATCAGCAACTCGATCAAGGTAAAGCCTTTCTGACGCATCACATTCACTCTCCAGAGATAGAACCCAAGACAAGGCGCTTCCTGCGCCCCGCAATTTGCTGCGGCGCCAGTGTACTCATCCACGAGCGGCCAATCGCGTGCAAGACGCACATTCTGACATTTTATCGCTCACCCCCCCATGCCCGAATCCGTCACCTGACTAAGCTATAAAGCTTCCACTACCTGTGTGCGGAACCGTGACATGAACGACGCTTCGACGATCTACGCCTGGGAAGGCATCAACCGCAAAGGACGCAGGGTGACCGGGAAAACGTCTGGCCATGACCTTGCTCTGATTAAGGCGCAACTGCGTCAACAGGGCATCTGCCCCGGCCGCGTGCGCAAGCAGAATCTAGGTTTTCCCACGTTCACTCATGCGATAAAACCCGCTGATATCTCGCTGTTCACTCGCCAGTTGGCGACGCTGCTCCAGGCCGGCATCCCCTTGTTGCAAGCGTTCGACATCATCCGCGAAGGCGTCGAGAACCGACAGTTGGCCGAGTTGGCCAAGGGGCTGAAACACGAAATTTCCGCCGGCAACAGCCTGACTGCCGCACTGCGTAAACACCCACGCTACTTCGATGACCTGTATTGCAACCTGATTGCCGCCGGCGAACAAGCCGGCGCCCTGGAAACCCTGCTGGAGCGAGTGGCAATCCACCTGGAGAAAAGCCAACGGCTCAAGGCCAGAATCAAGAAAGCCATGACCTACCCGATCACGGTAATGGTGGTTGCCAGCCTGGTCAGCGCAGTGTTGCTGATCCATGTGGTGCCGCAGTTCCAGAGTCTCTTTGCGGGTGTCGATGGCCAGTTACCCGGCTTTACCTTGTGGGTCATTGCCCTGTCCGAATTCCTGCAGCACGCCTGGTGGTTTGTGGCCCTGGCCATGGGCGCAGCGATTGCCGGACTACGCCTGGCCTACCGGACTTCCCCAGGCTTTCGTCACGGGCTGGAAGCGGGTTTGTTGAAACTGCCCCTGGCAGGCACACTGCTGAAGAAGTCCGCCATCGCCCGCTATGCCCGCACGCTCTCGACTACATTTGCAGCAGGCGTGCCCCTGGTGCAGGCATTGAGTTCGGCAACCGGCGCCGTCGGCATTGGCCCATTCAAACAGGCAATCGAGCGTATGCGCCACGATGTATCCGCAGGCATGCAACTGAATCACTCCATGGCCACCAGCGGTTTGTTTCCCGGCATGGCGATCCAGATGACGGCAATCGGTGAAGGGTCTGGCAC
>NZ_JBOICG010000762.1:0-4510 GCF_050739995.1 Pseudomonas sp.
ACACAGGGCGATATCGACCGGGCCGACCTCATTCAGAACCGCCAGTGCTTCTGCTCCGTCGGCGGCCTGGAACACGTCCGTGCAACCCAGCTGCTGCAACATGGCAACGGCAATGGCGCGCTGAAACGAATGATCTTCAAGGACAATAACGCGCAAAGGAGTAGTAAGCATTGGGCTCATCCACGAGAAATGATGTCCCTCATCTTGCGTTCCCTGCTCAAAGAACAACCTAGGCAACGGCCTCAAGTCGTGTACGAAATTTCCTAGCGTCTGTAGGGCTGACCAGTGGCAGGCAAAAAAATCCCAGCAAATGCTGGGAAAAGGGGGAGCAACTGCTTACCAGAGGTAGCGATAACCGACCGGATCATGGCCCTTGGCGAGTTCGGCGTCAGGAGAAACCTTGCTCTGCGATTCAACGAGCCTCAAGCGTCTCGGTGTAGTGCTTCAACGCTGTCGACAACGCTGACATCTCTTGCCTTAGGGAAGCGCTGGCCTGCCTGAGGGTCGGTTCATCGTTTTTTTCGTCACAGGCAGATTCCAGTTGCTCGCAAGCCAGGATCAGTCGGTGGGCCTTGATAATGCGTGCGCCCCCTTTGACCTTGTGTGCCAGATCCGCCAACCGCTGCCAATCCTGCTGGAGATCGTAGTCGGCGAGTTGGTCCATATCCTCCTGATTGCTGAGTGTCAGATCGTTCATCAATACCTTCATCGCAGCAGGGTCGCCGCGGACCAGTTTTTCCAACGAGGCAAAGTTGATATCGCCATCGTCTGCAGAGTCCGCCTGGTCTGCCTGATCTGTCAGTGGTTGCACGGTCCCCGACTCGAACTGATCCAGGCGCTGCTTGAGCAGCTTCAGGCTGATGGGCTTGAACAGGCAGTCGTCCATTCCCGCTTCCAGGCAGCGGGCCTTTTCATCGGGCTGTGCGTTGGCGGTAAAACCGATGATCAGACAGCGCCCCAAACCACGCTCGTTTTCCTCGGCACGAATGGCCCGCGCCAAGGCATAGCCGTTCATGATCGGCATGTTGCAGTCAGTGATAACCACATCGAACACCTGTTTACGCCAGGCGCGTAACCCATGGGCGCCGTCCTGTGCCTCGACCATCTCGTGGCCCAGGTAACCCAACTGCTTGGACAGCAGCGAGCGGTTGGCGGGGTAGTCGTCGACCACCAGTATGTTCAGTGCCCGTTGTTGTGACTCTTCCACCGTCGAGGGCTCTTCAGCCGGTAGCGGCTCAAGCACAGTCACCTGCAGCAACACTTCGATCTGCGTGCCTTCTCCCAGCACGCTAGTCAGCTGTAGCTGCCCACCCATCATGTCGCAGAGTGTGCGGCTGATCGTCAGCCCCAAGCCCGAGCCACTGCGGCCCGACTGGTTATTGTTGCTGGCCTGAGTGAAGGGGCTGAACAGGCGCTGCTGGTCTTCGGCGGAAATGCCCTGGCCGGTGTCGGTAACCAACAAGCGGATCGACAAGGGTTCACCCGGGGTGTCCGAGAGCACTTCGAGCTGCAGGTGCACCTCGCCTTCGGAGGTGAACTTGATCGCATTGCTGACCAGGTTGGAAACCACTTGCTTGAAACGCAACGGGTCGATCGATACGTCGCAATTGGCGCGCTCATCAACCTCCAGCTGCAGTCTCAGGTTTTTCTGTTCGGCCAGGCCATCAAAGATCCGTGCCACGGACCGGACCAATTCGCCCAGGTTGGCTCGGCCAGGTGTCAGCGATAATTTGCCCGACTCGATTCTGGCGATGTCCAGAATATCCCCGATCAGGTCCAGCAGACCGTGGGCGGCACCCGAGGCGACCTCAATCGCAAAACGATCAAGCACCCCCTGTTCCGATTTCTTCAGGGCGATTTCGAGCATACCAATCACGGCATTCAATGGCGTGCGGATCTCATGGCTCATGGTTGCCAGGAACGTGGTTTTCGCCCGGTTGGCATCTTGGACCATGTCCATCAGGCGCTCACGCTCACTGATGTCGATCCAGCCGGCAATGATGCCGCTGATTTTCCCTTCGCTGTCTTTGTAAGGCAGCATCCAGTGATAGATCCTCAGCACGCGGCCATCGAGCAGCAGCAGTTCACGGTCCTGGATTTGTGGAACCCCAGCCCTCAAGACTTGCAGATACTCAGCCTCGTAGGCCGCTGCCGGCGCATTGTTAACGAATGCGCCTTCTGTGATGCGTTTACCCACGACCTCGTCATGACTCAGGCCAAACACCTCAAGGTAGCTGGTGTTGCAGACCACCATGCGCCCTTCAAGGTCTCGGACGTAGATCGGGTGCGGTGTGCCATCGATCAACACCCGCTTGAACTCGAGCTGGTTGCTGAGTGCGCGCTCGGCCACTTTGCGTCGATGAATCAAGCGACGCAGATAAGCGATCCAGATGACGGCGAGCAACAGCAGCACGCCCGCGATAACGAATCCCTGAATGATCGCGCCTCGATTGCGCAGCCAGAAATTGTCATCGATCACCACTTCGCTGCGCCAGCGACTGATGATTTCAGCCATTTCTTCAGGTGAGATACTCAGCAGCGCTTTGTCCAGGATCGAGTAAAGCTCCAGGTCGCCGCGATTGGTGACGAGGGAAAACCGGGCCGGTTCAATGCCCACGGTACTGGTGACGTGCAAGCGATCCCGGTACTGGCGCGAAATCATGTAACGCGCGCTCAACAATGAGTTGACCCCAGCCTCGACCTCGCCGTTTGCCACCATCGCCATGACCTGTGCGGCGTTGTCGGCATACACGACCTGAATGCGTGGAAAGTTGCTGAGGATGTAGTCAGTCAGGAACATGCCACGAATGATCGCCAGGCGTTTGCCCGCCATCTCATCGAGGGTCGCGGGACTCTCGCCACCACGGTTGATCAGCACATAAGGCGTCGACACATAAGGTCGGGTGAAGCGCACCTGCCCTTCACGCTCGGTACTGGGTGCCAAGGCGGCCAGCAAATCCACCTTGCCGGCCTGCAGGTTCTGAATTTGCAGCGCCATCGAGGTGCCGCGTACCGCATCGAATTTCAAACCGGTACGCAAACTGATCTTGGCCAGCACGTCTGCGCTGACGCCTCGCAGTGCGCCTTTTTTGTCAAAAAACGAGAGCGGCAGGAAGTTCTCCATGGCCGCGACCGTGACCCGAGGGTGTTGTTCCAGCCAGCGCTGTTCCTTGGCCGTCAGGTGCAGGCGGTGCTGCCCTGGGATATTCATCTCAGAGGAGCCCCAGCGGCGCAGGATGTCCATGCGCTCACCAATCGGAATCGCTGCAAGCGCAACATTGATGATGTTCAGCAGCTGGGTATTGGCGGCGTACAAGGCAAAGGCAAAGTAGCCGCCCTCTGCCCGGGAAAAGTCGGTGAGATGGACGTTGTTAAGGTAGTTCATGCCGATCAGGTAGTTGGCACTGATCGCATCCCCCAGATAAGCGTCTGCTTTACCAAACGCCACCGCCCCGATTGCGCTCAACGTTGAGGGATACAGTTGCAGGTCTGCATCGGGGTAGGCGTTACTGACGCTCTCGGGCGGTAGGTAGTGATAGAGCATGGCAATCTTTTTTCCAGCCATGTCCCCCATCAATGGAGACCCGTCATTGGTGCGGGTCACGATCATCGCTTGATCGTCTGCATAAGCCGACGACATGACCAGATCGGGGTCTGCCCTTTCAAAGCCATTGGCTGTGCCCAGCAGGTCAACCTCACCCTCTTTCAAGGCGCGAATCACGTCCGCCCGGGAGTTGAAACGACGCACCTGTACCTGGACGTGCAGCAACTCCGCCAACAGCCCCGCGTAGTCGGCGGTCAGCCCTTCATAATCGCGGCCATTGGCGGTTAAGTCGAAAGGCGGGTAATCCGGTGACGACACCCCAAGGTACAGCGTGCCTTTGTTGCGTAACCAACTCCAATCGGACTCGGCCAACCCGACTTGATAGTCGCCTACCCGAGAGCGCCCCAGCAGATGCAGCGTTTCCACCTCCGACTCATCAGTGGTGGCGGCCCAGACGGCGCCGAATATCGGCGACAGCAGCAAGAGCACGGCAAGGCACAACCGCAGTGAATGCTTCATCAGATCAGGTTATTGCGTTTAGCCAGTGCCGCCAGGTGCACCAACGAACTCACATTAAGCTTCTCGATCAGTCGGGCCTTATAGGTGCTGATGGTCTTGTTGCTCAGGAGCATATCGTCACCGATCTGTTTGTTGCTCAAGCCTTTGGCAAGCTGTTGCAGAATCGCCAACTCCCGATCGGAGAGTTTTTTTATCAGCTCATGTTCCGTGCTTTCCGCGTCATCTCGACGTACCGAATTAACGGTCAAGTCAGGAAAAAAAGTGTAGCCCGACTTGATGGCGTTAATGGCTTTTACCAACTCATCCAGCTCATCGGACTTCGACACGTAGCCGGCTGCCCCTGCCTTCATACAACGCATGGCGAAAAACTCGGCGGATAATGACGTCAGGACCAGAACCTTTATGGGCAACTTCAATGCCGTGATTCTGTTGAGCGCATCCAGACCG
>NZ_JBOICG010000763.1:0-1994 GCF_050739995.1 Pseudomonas sp.
GTGTACACCTCCACCGACCCGGTATGGCGGTTGGCCCAGCGGTTACCGATGCCCAGCACCACGTCCGACTTGAGCAGGGTCGCGTTGCCATAGCGGTGCGAGGTTTGCAGGCCGACCATGCCCACCATCTGCGGGTGATCGTCCGGGATAGTGCCCCAGCCCATCAGGGTCGGGATCACTGGGATACCCGTGAGTTCTGCAAATTCAACCAGCAGCTCGCTGGCGTCGGCGTTGATCACGCCGCCACCGCTCACCAGCAGTGGGCGTTCAGCCTGGTCCAGCAGGGCCAGCGCCTTCTCTACCTGCACGCGGGTAGCCAGTGGCTTGGCCAGGGGCAGGGGCTGGTAGGCGTCGATGTCGAATTCGATCTCGGCCATCTGCACGTCGAACGGCAGGTCGATCAGCACCGGGCCTGGGCGGCCGGAGCGCATTTCATAGAAGGCCTTCTGGAACGCATACGGCACTTGGCCGGGTTCAAGAACGGTGGTCGCCCACTTGGTCACCGGCTTGACGATGCTGGTGATATCGACGGCCTGGAAGTCTTCCTTGTGCATACGGGCACGCGGTGCCTGACCGGTGATGCACAGGATCGGGATTGAGTCGGCCGAGGCGCTGTACAAGCCGGTGACCATGTCGGTGCCCGCCGGGCCCGACGTGCCGATGCACACGCCGATATTGCCAGCCTTGGTGCGGGTGTAGCCCTCGGCCATGTGCGAGGCGCCTTCAACGTGGCGAGCAAGGACGTGATCGATGCCACCGACCTTCTGCAAGGCCGAATACAGCGGGTTGATCGCGGCGCCCGGGATACCGAAGGCGGTATCTACGCCTTCACGACGCATCACCAGAACGGCGGCTTCGATTGCTCTCATTTTGCTCATGGTTTTGGTGCCTCTTGCGTTTTGTAATTGTATACAAGTGGTGAGTGGTCAAAGTGTATTCACGGCGAGCTGCGCAGGTCAATGCATTTTATAAACCTGCCTTTGCGTTCGTCTGAACGGCTTTTTCCGACATGTGGGGACTTTGTTTGAAAATATTGTATACAAAAATAAATATCATTGTGTTCTATTTGTTTGATCGAGCATCTGATGTTTCAGACCTCCACCGCTTTCCCAATAACAAAAGAAGGACGGCACCATGAGCGCTTTAACCTTGAAACTCGCCACCCAACTGGCCAGCCAGGCCCTGACCGCAGGGCGCACCATTTCAGCGGCGCCGCTGACCATCGCGGTGCTCGACAGCGGCGGGCACTTGATCACCCTGCAACGGGAAGACGGCGCGAGCCTGCTGCGCCCGCAGATCGCCATCGGCAAGGCCTGGGGCGCCATTGCCATGGGCAAGGGCTCACGTTTGCTGGCGTTGGACGCCCAGCAGCGCCCGGCGTTTATCGCAGCGTTGAACAGCCTGGGGCAGGGCAGCGTGGTGCCGGCGCCGGGTGGCGTGTTGATTCGAAATCAGCAAGGCGTGGTGCTGGGGGCGATAGGGATCAGCGGGGATACGTCGGATATTGACGAACAGTGCGCGATTACGGCGATCGAGGGGGTAGGGTTGTTGGCGGATGCGGGGGTGTCGGCTTGATTTTTGGGTGACTGGTAGGGCCTCTTCGCGAGCAAGCCCGTTCCCACACTTGACTGCATTCCAAAGTTGAAACTCGGTCAAATGTGGGAGCGGGCTTGCTCGCGAAGGCGTCATTACGGGCACTGAACAAGTCAGTGTCTGATCAGTTTTTCCCGCACCAACCCGGCCTCCTGCTGATCCAACTCCAGCAACACCTGCTGCTTGCCGGCAATCTCCACCGCCGCCGGCAAACCATCCCGGTACACCAGCCGATTACCGCTCAACGCCGGCACCTTGCTACCCGGCAGCAGCGTACCGACCAGGTTCAGCGGATCCGCCCCACACACGGCAATCAAGCTTCCATCGTGAGGCCGCCGCCGAACTTCCCGCAGCAGCGGAATCGCTTCCGGCAACGCAAACTGTTCCCCCGCCAAACCACT
>NZ_JBOICG010000764.1:0-4862 GCF_050739995.1 Pseudomonas sp.
ACGCTCAACTTGGTATTAACGATTTATATACACAAGGTCTCGGTCGGCTTAGGGACTAATACAAAGGGTGTAAGTTGGGTGTTTTAAAATAAATCTACTCGTTATGAATCAGTAGGTTGAATGAATAACGGACGCCGAGGCGTCCGTTATAACTTAGGATGTATATATACAATTAACTTGCGCGAATCATGCAATGGGTCGCCATTTGCCGAGCATATGTTGAATGTTGTCAGCCCCCTTCAACAGCAATTCGCCGCTGGAGCCAGCGGCGCTGGTGAGTAGTACAACTTCGCTGGGCAGGCGTACGGGTTTTTTGAATTCGACCTCTATTTCAACATTCGCGGCGGGCAAATGTTGATGCAGTGCGGCCAGTGTTCGGGCGGTATTCCACAACCCGTGGGCGATAGCCTGGGGAAAGCCGAAGAGCTTGGCCGTCAATGTGCTCAAGTGGATCGGATTGTAATCGCCGGACACCCGAGCGTATTGACGGCCAATATCGGCGGGCGCCTTCCAGCGGGCCAACTCGCTGATGATGCCGGATGTCGATAAAGGATCTTCCCGGGTTTCGCCGGCAAGCGCCGCGCCGCGACAGAGCATGCGGCTATCGGCTTCCCACAAAAGCCCTAATGCATCCTCGACCGTGGTCGCAATATCAAACGTCGCGCCCTTGGCATGGGGGCGCAGATTGTGTGCGTAAACACCCACCATCACGTTATTCACACCTCCCAGCGGGCGATGAATCCGGATACGGTTGCTCAGATGAATCAGCCCCAGCAGCGGAAAGGGAAACTGTTTGTCGGTGAGTAATTGCATCTGCAAACCGAACGCCAGGATATGGGGATAAGTCCCTGGCAGCACCGAACTGTCTACAAACCCGCACACCTTGCGATAGGCCGCCACGTCCTCAGGGTTTACGCGGATGTGGCAGCGCAGGCCTTTATCAGGCAGGTGATTGCTGGTGATCTTGCGCTTGAGCACCGCCCGCCAGTACAGCGGCGGCAGAAACGGGCTGCTGTCCAATGTCTGCCATTCCATGCTCAGGCTCCCAGCAGGCTTTGCCCGCACACACGCAGCGCCTGGCCGCTGACCGCACCCGAGCCCGGCTGGCCGAGCCAGGCCACGGCTTCCGCCACGTCCTGGGGCAGGCCGCCCTGGCCCAACGAACTCATGCGTCGCCCCGCTTCACGCAGGGCGAAAGGGATGTGCGCGGTCATTTGGGTTTCGATAAAACCAGGCGCCACGGCATTGATGCTGATACCGCGTTCCTTGAGCAACGGCGCCCAGGCCTGGGCCAGCCCGATCAGGCCGGCCTTGCTCGCCGCATAGTTGGTTTGCCCACGATTGCCGGCGATGCCACTAATGGACGCCAGCAGCACTACGCGAGCGTTGTCATGCAGGGTGCCGTTGTCGAGCAGAGCCTTGGTCAGTACCTGCGGTGCGTTGAGATTGACCGCCAGCACCGCGTCCCAATATTCCGGGGTCATGTTGGCCAGGGTTTTGTCACGGGTGATACCGGCGTTGTGTACCAGGATATCGAGGCCATCCGGCAACTGTTCGATCAGTTGCGTGGCGGCGTCTTCAGCGCAGATATCCAGCACGACGGTACGGGCACCGAGGCGTGCGGCGAGGGCTTCGAGGTCGGCCTTGGCCTGGGGCACGTCGAGCAGGATCACGTCGGCATCGTCGCGGGCGAGGGTTTCCGCGATGGACGCGCCAATGCCGCGGGCGGCACCGGTGACCAAGGCTTTGCGCCCGGCAAGTGGGCGGGTCCAATCCTCGACTGGTGTGGCGCAGGCTTGCAGACGGATGACCTGGCCAGAGATGTAAGCGCTTTTAGGCGACAGGAAAAACCGCAGCGCACCTTCCAATTGGTCCTCGGCGCCGTCGCCGACATACAGCAGTTGTAGCACACCGCCGTTGCGCAGTTCTTTGGCCAGGGAGCGACTGAAACCTTCCAGGGCGCGCTGGGCGCTGGCGGCGAATGGGTCGCTGAGACTTTCCGGCGCACGGCCGAGGATCACCAGGTGCGCACTGTTATCCAGGTTCTTCAGCAATGGCTGGAAGAACTCACGCAATTGTTTGAGTTGGTCGGTGTGCTGTAGGTCGCTGGCGTCGAACACCACGGCCTTGAGCTTGGGACCGTGCCCGGGAATCCACGTCGATGTCTCGGTGCCGTAGCTGTAAATGGCGTCGGTGAGCTTGTGGGCAAACGCCTGCACCTTGGACACCAGCGCCCCACCGCCGAGCAGCAAGGCGCCTTCCACCGGGCGCAGGCGTCCGGCCTGCCAGCGCTCCAGGCGTACCGGCGACGGCAGGCCAATGGCGGCGACCAGTCGATGGCCGAGGCTTGAGTTGGCGAAGTCGATATAACGGTCAGACATGGAACGCTCTCCGAGTGCTGGGGTTCAAACGGTGGACCATCGCTAGGTGAAAGTCGTTCGATTGAGCCTAGGCTAGGCTTGATGATTCCACCCACAACCATCAGGGAGCTTTCCATGACTCAATTGCGCCGTGTAGCGATCATTGGCGGTAACCGCATCCCCTTCGCCCGCTCCAATGGCCCTTATGCCACGGCGAGCAACCAGGCCATGCTGACCGCGGCCCTCGAGGGGCTGATCGAACGCTATAACCTGCACGGCCTGCGTATCGGCGAGGTGGCGGCCGGTGCGGTACTCAAGCACTCCCGCGATTTCAACCTCACCCGCGAATGCGTGCTGGGCTCGCGCTTGTCGCCGCAAACCCCGGCCTACGATATTCAACAGGCCTGCGGCACCGGGCTTGAGGCCGCGCTACTGGTGGCGAATAAGATTGCCCTGGGGCAGATCGAATGTGGGATTGCGGGTGGCGTGGACACCACGTCCGACGCGCCGATCGGCGTGAATGAAGGGCTGCGCAAGCTTCTGCTGCAAGCCAACCGCAGCCAGTCCATGGCGGATAAATTAAAACTGTTGCTACAACTTCGTCCCCATCACCTTAAGCCCGAGCTGCCGCGCAATGGCGAGCCGCGCACCGGTTTGTCCATGGGCCAGCACTGTGAACTGATGGCGCAGACCTGGGAGATTCCCCGGGCCGAGCAGGACCAGCTTGCGTTGGAAAGCCATCAGAAAATGGCCGCGTCCTACGCCGAAGGCTGGCACAACGATTTGCTGACGCCGTTTCTGGGCCTCACCCGTGACAACAACCTGCGCCCTGACCTGACCCTGGAAAAACTCGCCAGCCTCAAGCCGGTGTTCGAGCGCAGCGACAAGGGCACGCTCACCGCCGGCAACTCAACGCCGCTCACCGACGGTGCGTCGCTGGTGCTGCTGGGCAGTGAGGAGTGGGCGAAAGAGCGCGGCTTGCCGATCCTTGCCTATCTACGCGATGGCGAGGCGGCGGCTGTCGATTTCGTCAACGGTGCCGAAGGCCTGTTGATGGCACCGGTGTACGCCGTGCCGCGCTTATTGGCGAGGAATGGCCTGACGCTGCAAGACTTCGATTACTACGAAATCCACGAAGCTTTCGCTGCCCAAGTGTTGTGCACGCTCAAAGCCTGGGAAGACGCCGATTATTGCAAGACCCGCCTGGGGCTGGACGCACCCCTGGGGTCCATCGACCGCAGTCGGCTCAATGTCAAAGGCAGCTCGTTGGCGGCGGGGCACCCGTTTGCAGCCACGGGTGGGCGTATCGTCGCCAACCTGGCCAAGTTGCTGGATGCGGCGGGCAAGGGGCGTGGCCTGATTTCCATCTGTGCAGCCGGTGGCCAGGGGGTGACGGCGATCATTGAGCGTTGAAACTGGCATATTGGATGCATTCTTAAGTGATCAACGGTCGGTAGCCCCTCCCACCGGCGAGCCGATTGCCGTATAACGAGTGCCACACGCGTGTTTGGTAATACAGGACCCACAATAAAAGCTGATGAAGACTCCTAAACGCATTGAACCCCTGATCGAAGACGGTCTGGTCGACGAAGTGCTGCGCCCACTCATGAGTGGTAAAGAAGCAGCTGTTTATGTGGTGCGCTGCGGTAACGAATTACGTTGCGCCAAGGTTTACAAGGAGGCGAATAAACGAAGTTTTCGTCAGGCGTCCGAATACCAGGAAGGCCGTAAGGTCCGTAACAGCCGGCAAGCCCGGGCCATGGCCAAGGGTTCCAAGTTTGGCAAGAAAGAAACCGAAGATGCCTGGCAGAACGCTGAAGTGGCAGCGTTGTTCCGCCTGGCCGGTGCGGGCGTTCGCGTGCCCCAGCCGTACGACTTCCTTGAGGGCGTGCTGTTGATGGAGCTGGTGGCCGACGAGTACGGCGATGCGGCGCCGCGTCTGAACGACGTGGTGCTGGAGCCGGACCAGGCGCGCGAATATCACGCTTTCCTGATTTCCCAGATCGTGCTGATGCTGTGTACCGGCCTGGTGCACGGTGACCTGTCCGAGTTCAACGTGCTGCTCACGCCGACCGGCCCGGTGATCATCGATCTGCCCCAGGCGGTGGATGCGGCGGGCAACAACCACGCGTTCAGCATGCTGGAACGGGATGTGGGCAACATGGCTTCCTACTTCGGGCGCTTTGCCCCGGAGTTGAAGAAGACCAAGTACGCCAAGGAAATGTGGGCGTTGTACGAAGCCGGCACCCTGCACCCGGCCAGCGTATTGACCGGCGAGTTCGACGAGCCGGAAGAGTTGGCGGACGTGGGCGGTGTGATGCGCGAGATCGAAGCAGCGCGGCTGGATGAAGAGCGTCGCCAGGCGATCCGCGCGGCGGATGATGCGCCGCCGGGCAAAGCGTCCGACGAGCCACCACCGCCGCCTTGGATGCAGTAGTCAGAGCAACGGCGATCCAATGTGGGAGCTGGCTTGCCTGCGATAGCATCACCTCGGTCTAACGG
>NZ_JBOICG010000765.1:0-10007 GCF_050739995.1 Pseudomonas sp.
GACTGACACTCCGCTTTCGCGAGCAAGCCCGCTCCCACATGTTGATTGCATTTTAGGTCATGGATTTTCGACTGTCAGGGCAGAAATGACTGCAGGCCGCTGACTCACCCGCTGCATAAACGCAGCCAACGCCGGCCATTCCCGCAAGTCGATGTCGTGAAACGCCGCCCAGCGCAGCACCACGAACAGGTAGGCATCGGCCACCGAGAACTGTGAACCCAGCAGGTAATCCTGACGCTCCAAGGTCTGCACCAGGATTGCAAAGCGCTTGAACAGCGTGGCCTTGAACAGCGCTTTCACTTCATCCGGGATTGCGCTGTTGAAGAACACCGCCAGCCCGCCATGAATTTCGGTGGCGACAAAGTTCAGCCACTCTTGCAGGCGTACGCGCTCCCAGCTGCCGTTGGCAGGGGCCAGGCCGGCGGTGGGTTTGAGGTCGGCCAGGTATTGCAGGATCGCACTGGCTTCGGTCAATACCTGGCCGTTGTCCAGTTGCAGCGCGGCCACGTAGCCCTTGGGGTTGATCTGCAGGAAGTCCTCGCCGTGGGCGGTGGTCTTGGCTTGGTTGTCGACCAGCACCAGTTCGAACGGCAACGCCAATTCGCGCAATACGATGTGGGGGGCGAGGGAACAGGCGTTGGGGAAGTAATACAGTTTCATCAGGGACAACTCCGTTGAATTTGCGCCAGTCTCGCGGGCATGGCACCGTGCGTAAAATTAAACCTTCAGACCCCTGCCATAAGGACAGCTACTGTCATGATGAACCTGATGCACTGGCGCTTGCTGGTCGCCGTCGCGGATCACGGCAGCATTACCGCCGCCGCCGAGTGTGTGGGCATGACCCAGTCCGCTGCCAGCCAGGCCATGGCCGGCATGGAGGCGACGCTGGGCGCGCAATTGTTTACCCGTGAACCGCGCAAGACCCTGCCCACTGCATTGGGGCTGAGTGTGATCGAACAGGCGCGGGTGATGATGGGCGCACTGCAGACAATCCGCAGCACCGTGGAGGAGGCCAAGCCCATGTTGCGTGGGACGCTGCGCGTTGCCAGTTTCCCCATCGTGCTGGATACCTTTCTGAGCCCGCTGTTGCTGCGTTTCAAGCGGCTGTATCCCGGCATTGAGGTCACCACGCTGGAAGTCACCGACAACGAAGTGAATACCTTGCTTGACGCCGACCTGATCGACTTGGGCGTGGTGCTCAACCCCAAGCCCGAGCGCAATGCCACGGTACTGGGGCGCGATAATTGGTTGGCGGTGGTGCCCGCGCAGCACGAGTTGGCTCAGCGCCCGATGGGTGCCACCGTGACATTGGCAGAATTGCTGGAACAACCCTTTGTACTCGCCACTGGCGGCTGCACCGCCAACGCCAGAAGCCTGAGCGCCGACGCCGGCTTGGCGTTGCGGGATGTTCGTGTGGAAGTGCGTGAATGGAGCAGCGCCTTCAGCCTGGTGCGCGAGGGCATTGGCGTGACCCTGGTGCCGGAAATGACCCTGCCGGTTCAGCGCGATGGGCTGCGTGTGATGCCGCTCAGCGTTCCCGTGCACCGCGAGTTCTCTTTGGTAGTTTCGCCAAATCGTGGGCCATCCGCAGCTGCCCAGGCCTTGTTAAAAATGCTGGCGGACTAGTGGCCTTGCATAGCGTCAACCCCTGTCTATGCTCATCCAGAACCGTTGATGACGTTTGCCATTTAAAGCGTTTCGGATGGTTATTTCCCCATGAAAGTGCACCAGTAATATCCAACTTATGAATGGAATGCGCCTTCCAGGCGCCGGGAATCAAGGGTGATCTGACCATGTTCAACCGCCATCACAAATCCGACCTGCAAGAAATCGAACGTTTTTCCTGTGCCCTGACCGAAGCCAACGCCAAGCTCGCCGCCATCAGCCGCTCCATGGCGATGATCGAATTCGACCGCAATGGCGTGATCCTCGATGCCAACGACAACTTCTGCAAAACCATGGGCTACAGCGCCGAGGAAATTCGCGGCAAACATCACCGGATCTTCTGCGATGAGGCGTTTACCCACACCGAAGCCTACGCCAAGCTGTGGCGCGACCTGGCCCGGGGTGAGGCGTTGAGCGGCACCTTCATGCGCTTGAACAAGCGCGGCCAGGAAGTCTGGCTGGAGGCCAGCTACATGCCGGTGCTGGACAGCAACAACCAGGTGCAGAGCGTGATCAAGGTCGCTTCGGATATTTCCGCACGGGTCCACCATGAGCACGAGAACCAGAGCCTGATCGATGCCATCGGCCGCTCCATGGCGGTGATCGAGTTCACCCCGCAGGGCCAGATTCTCAACGCCAACGACAACTTCCTGCGCACCGTGCAGTATTCCCGTGAAGAGATCATCGGCCAGCACCACAGCATGTTTTGCCATCGCGCCGAGGTCGAGTCGCCGGCGTACAAGGCGTTCTGGGCATCCCTCAACCGTGGCGAGTACCACTCCCATCGGTTCGAGCGCAAAAACAAATATGGCAAGACGCTGTTTCTGGAAGCCTCCTACAACCCGATCTTCGACACCAACGGCCGCCTGTACAAAGTGGTGAAGTTCGCCAGCGACATCACCGACCAAGTCACCACCCTGCGCACCGCCGCCGATTCGGCCCATGCCACCTCGGTGCAAAACGACGCCTGCGCACGCAAGGGCTCGGAGGTGGTGCAGCAAACCGTGCAGATCATCGAAGAAATTTCCAGCGATCTGAACCAGGCGGCCCAGAGTATCGACGCAGTAAACAAACAGTCGGACATTATCGGCGCCATCGTGCAAACCATCCGCAGCATTGCCGAGCAAACCAATATGTTGGCGCTCAACGCGGCGATTGAAGCGGCGCGGGCTGGCGAGCACGGACGCGGGTTTGCAGTGGTGGCTGATGAAGTGCGCAGCCTTGCAGCACGCACCAGCCAGGCGACGGTGGAGATTGTCGATGTGGTGCGCAAGAACCACGACCTGTCGCTGAGCGCGGTGTCGAGCATGCAATCGAGCTTGAGCCGCACCGGGCTGGGGGTGGAGTTGGCGAATGAGGCGGGGCAGGTGATCCTGGAAATTCAGGAAGGCTCACGGCATGTGGTGGATGCGATCAGTCAGTTCAATTCCACCCTGCAACTGCAGTAGCTGATCTCTAGAACACGGCAGATCTAATGTGAAAGAAGATCCAATGTGGGAGGGGGCTTGCCCCCCGATTGCAGTGTGTCAGGCAGATCATCTGTAGCTGATCCACCGCTATCGGGAGCAAGCCCCCTCCCACATTTTTAGATCGCGGCCAGGGTTTCTTTCACCGCCTGCACCTGCGGGTCGGCGGTTTTTGCCGCTACCTGCTGATCCTGTTGCTGCTTGAGGCGTTCAGCCACGGCCTTGGAAATCGCGTCCTGTTTTTCCTGCGGCAGCTTCTGCACATCTGCTTCGGTCAAACCCTGCTCCTTGAGCAACTGTTCGCGAATGCGCTCGGCCGGGGATTTGCTCATGTAGTCGGTAAAATCTTCACGTGCCGTTTTGCCGGTCGAGTCGGTGGCCGGCACTCCCGAGGTCGCGCTCGTCGCTGCCGTGGTGGCCTGCAACTGTACGCGGGTCTTGGCGAAAGCTTCATCGATACGGTCGTTGGCTTTGTCCAGGTCCTTTTGCGCGGCCGGCACCGTGACGCTTTGCTGCGCCGCTTGCAGGGCACCGCTGTACAGCGTGCTGGCGGCAGCGTTGGCGGGGTCCATGTCGGGGCGCTTGATATGTTGGATCGTCGACACGGCTTGGGCGTTGTTATTAACCAGCATGATCGGTCACCTGTGGAAATGTTCGTGTGCCACAGGTTGAGCAAATAGCGTGCCGGACACGATGTGCCCTGCGTTAGGGGGGAGGCTGGTTAGCTAAGGCAAGAAATGTCCTATTTACGGCTAGTTCTTGCCGTTGTCTGGCATTTTGATGGCTTCCCCCCCATGACATTTACGGGCCTATTGTTGCGTCAACGGCCAATACCAACTAATTGAAACTCCCCTCCATTGACCTCCAATAACTCTCCGTTTTTCCCTATGGCTCTCATGTTGAACCTTGCGTGGACTTTTCCAGTGCTGGTATCAAACTCATAAAACGTTATTTGCCCTGAGGAAGCTTGAAAACTGAGAGGCTCGGGGTCGGAGGCGTACTTTAAGTCGCAGGTGGCCGTCACCGGGCCGTCGGGATTACTGATGGTGTATTTATCTCGGTTTCCTGTGATTCCAAGTGGGAGGTGGAGCTCTATATAAACAACGTTCGCACCCCCCATTGTAGTGTCCAATATATAGCGGAATGCGGTTTTTCTTAGTCTGATCTCGTCGGCCCTGTATTCAAGAATCACATTGCCTCTGACGAGTTGTGCAGTGAACGTTCCATTGGTGGGGTTCTTGTCGTTGCTTCCAACTTGGGAATTTGCCATGACGTTATCCTCATTTGTCCGCTACGGGATTTACAGAGCTGTCTAAGCCCTGCTCAAAATCAGATACTCATAGCGACTTCAGATCTACTGTCAGAAATAACAGTCATGACAAATGGTAGCGTTGCTATCAATGGGCGATATTTTCCAGCGCCAGGTTACGTGTGCGCGGCCCGAACCCACTGATGGTGATCATCACGATCAACATACTGCTGGCAATGAACGCCAGTACCCCCGGCGTGCCCAGGTGTTCGAGGATAAAACCGATCAACAGGCTGCTGAACACCGTGGACAAGCGGCTGAACGAATAACAGAACCCCACAGCCCGCGCTCGGATATTGGTGGGGAACAGCTCGCTTTGATACGAGTGATAGCTGAAGCTCAGCCAGGCATTGCAGAAGGTGATCATCACCCCGCAGATCACCAGCCCCACCGCCGTGGTTTGCAGGGCGAACAGGCTGCCGAAGATCATCGCGCCGAGGGCCGAGCCGACAATCTGCCATTTGTTCTCAAAGCGGTTGGCCACCTTCACGAACAGCAGCGGCCCCAGTGGGTAGGCGAGGGTGATGATGAAGGCGTAGAGCAAGCTATGGGTCACGCTGACACCTTGACCCGACAACAGCGCCGGCAACCAGTTGCCAAAGCCGAAAAAGCCGATGGCCTGGAATACGTGGAACACGATCAGCATCAACGCGCGGCGCCGATAGGGTGGCTGCCAGATGTCGGCAAAGCGACCATTGCCTTGCACGCTGACCGCTTCGGGCTCGGGCTCATCCAACGGTTTGCCATGATCTTTCTGGCAGCGAGCCTCCAAGCTGTCCATGATTGCATTGGCTTCCTCGAAGCGGCCTTTTTGCGCGAGCCAGCGGGGTGACTCCGGCAAGCGCTTGCGCAGCCACCAGATAAACAGCGCAAACACTGCACTCGACAACACCACCCAGCGCCAACCGGACACCCCGAAGGGTGCCTGAGGCACCAGCCACCACGACATCAAGGCCACCGAGGGCACTGACAGAAACTGGATGAAAAATGCAAAGGCAAACGCTGAGCTGCGCATGCGCTTGGGCACCAGTTCCGAGAGATACGCGTCGATGGTCACCAGTTCGATGCCCAAGCCAATGCCCACCAGAAAGCGCATGCAAATGATGCCCAGCGCCGATGTCTGAATGCCCATCAACACAGTGGCGACCGTGTACCAGATCAGCGCAAAGGTGAAGATCGCCCGCCGCCCGAAGCGGTCGGCGATGGGGCTGAGCAGGCTGGCGCCGAGGAACAGACCCAGGAAGGTGGCCGAGGCGAACGCGGCCTGGTCGGAAAAACCGAATACACCGCCACTGCCGGTGGCAAACAGGCCGTCCTTGATCAAGCCGGGGCTGATGTAGGCGGTCTGGAACAAGTCATACAGCTCGAAAAAGCCCCCAATCGACAGCAACGCCACCAGGCGCCAGACAGTGGCAACGGCAGGCAGGCGGTCGATGCGTGCGCTGATGTGGGCGGCGCGGATTGGATCGACGCCGTCTGTGGCGGAGGATGAAAGCATGGGAGCAGTTCCGAGGGGGCGTGGGTTAGTTGTGACCGTCGAGTGCAAAGGCCTGGAAACCGGCGCGCTGGCTGAGCCGCTGGTAATACGCCTCGACCGCAGGGTAGGGCGGGTGCTCCAGCGGCGCGTTACGCCAGCGATGTACCGAGAGGCCGACGAGGATATCGGCCAGGGTGAACTCATCACCGGCCACGTAGGCGCCGGTTCTGGCCAACTGTTGTTCCAGCAGCCCCATTTTGTCGTTCCAGGCTTTTATGCCGGCACTGAGGCGTTGTGGGTTCTGGTAGTCGGGATTTTTGCGTACCAAGGCATGGAATGCATAACCCCAGGAAGGGTTGAGCTCGGTGGCTTGCCAGTCCATCCACTGCTCCACCTTGGCCCGGGGGGCGGGTTCGGCGGGCAGCAAGTCGTGGCGTTGGTACAGGCCCACGAGGTAACGACAAATGGTGTTGGATTCCCACAGCACGCCGTGGTCGTCGATCAGTACCGGCACTTGGGCGTTGGGGTTAAGGGCAAGGAATTCGGGGGATTGGGTAGGGGAGTAGCCGACGCCCCAGTCTTCGCGGTGATAGTCGATACCGAGTTCGTGGCAGGTCCACAGTACTTTGCGCACGTTGATGGAGGACGTGCGGCCCAAGATTTTCAGTGAGTGTCCCATGGTGCTTCCCTGGCATTGGAAAGCAGCCAATCTAGCAGGCGTAGGACGCTACAGCGATACTTCCCAGGGCACACGGAAAAAATGTGGGAGGGGGCTTTGTAGGGTCAGGTACTTTCCCGCACCTGCAACTCAAACCCCATATCCACCACCGGCTTGGCGATCTTGTTACCCGCCATGATCGTCAATAAATGCTCCGCCGCACGCCGGCCAATCGCCTCTCGCGGGGTGCTGATGCTGCTCAGGCGCGGCACCATGAAGGACGATGCCGGCAAGTCGTTGAAGCCCAGCACGGCAATGCGTTCCGGTACTTTGATGCCGTGGCGCAGGGCTTCCAGCAGCGCGCCCTGGGCGAGGTCGTCGTTGCCGAAGAAGATCGCGTCCACGTCGGGATGGCTTGCCAGCATCTGCAGGAACAGCTCGCCGCCCAGGCCCACGGAGGACGGGCGTGGAGTCAGCAGTTCCAGCGCCGGGTCGTACATGCCGGCTTGTTGCAGGGCACGGCGGAAGCCTTCACCGCGCAACAGTGTGCGTTGGTCCAACTGCGCGCCGATGTAGGCAAGACGCTTGCGGCCACGGGAGAGCAGATGCGCCGCCGCGGTTTCACCGGCCGCCAACTGTGAAAAGCCCACGCAGTTCACGCCGGCGTTGGGGTCCAGGTCCATCATGTACACGCACGGCACATTGCTGGTCTCGACCATCCGTCGCGCGCTTTCGGTGCGATCGAAGCCGGTCAGCAGCAAGCCCCGTGGCTGATAGGCCATGTAGTTGCGCAGCAGGTTCTCTTCTTCATCGCGTGAATAGTGGGAGTTGCCGATCAGTACTTCAAAACCTTTGGGCCGCAGTACTTGGTGGATGGCCTCGAGGGTTTCGATAAACAGCAGGTTGGACAGCGACGGTACCAGCACCACCACCGAATGGCTTTGCGCCGAGGCCAGGGCACGGGCGGCAGGGTTGACGACGTAATTCAGCTCACTGGCGGCCCGTTGCACTTTTTCCACCAGTTCGGTGGCCACGGTGCTGATGCCACGCAGGGCACGGGAGGCGGTAATCGGGCTGACGCCAGCGAGACGGGCGACTTCATTGAGGGTCGGGCGACCCGTGGTGCGCAATTTTTTATCGTTCTTGGAGGTCATCAGGCGGCTTGCCAAACAAAAATCGAGGCACTAAGGTAGCGCTGTCTCCAAAAGGCTGCAAATACTTGAACGAAGGGTTGCCTGATCCCGTTCAAATCGCTGGAGAGGATGCACGCGTCACTCCATAAAAAAAGACAAGACGGCGCGGGAAAAGCCTGTTTTTGCACTAGCCTTACAGCGTGCAAAGGTAGCGCTATCTGCGTCCTGAGGTGTTTCATGAGTCAACCTGTTACCGCCCTGGTCATCATGGGTGTTTCCGGCTGTGGCAAGTCCAGCGTCAGCGAGGCCCTGTGCCGCCTGAACGGCGCCACCGCCATTGAAGGCGACAGCTTTCACCCCGCCGCCAACATCGAAAAGATGAGTGCCGGCCACCCGCTCAACGACGACGACCGCGCCGGTTGGCTCGATATCCTCTGCGATGAACTGCGCCGTGCGCTCAAGGCTGGCGAGCATCCCGTGCTCACCTGTTCGGCGCTTAAAAAGAAATACCGCGACCACCTGCGTGAAGCCGCGCCGGGCCTGGGCTTTGTGTTCCTGGAACTGACCCGTGCCGTGGCCGCCGACCGCGTGTCCCATCGCCCTGGCCATTTCATGCCGGCAAGCCTGATCGACAGCCAGTTCGCCACCCTTGAGTCGCCCGTGGGCGAGCCGCTGACCCTGGCCCTCAACGCCAGCGAAGACAGCGTCGAGGCCCTGGCCCGGCAGACCCATGCCTGGTGGCTGCAACACGGCTTTGAACCTACTCATTAATTTTTTGCCGGAAAAGATAGCGCTATCCCCGGCAAGAAATTCAACACCCGCTTTAATAACAACAACAAACAGGAGAGACCCCCCATGTTTGGCATGTCCCACGAGTCTTACCTGCTGCTCGATGCAGTGGTCACAATCATTGGGTTGATCGTTCTGATCACCAAGTTCAAGGTGCACCCGTTCATTGCCCTGATCATCGCGGCCGGTTTCCTCGGCCTGACCTCGGGCATGCCCGTGGACAAGATCATCAAGGCATTCCAGGACGGTTTCGGCGGGGTGCTCGGCTTTGTCGGCATTATCCTCGCCCTGGGCACGATGCTCGGCAAGATGATGGCCGAATCCGGCGGTGCCGATCAGATCGCCCAGACCCTGATCCGCGCCTTCGGCAAGGAGAAGGTCCAGTGGGCCATGATGTTCGCCGCGTTCCTGGTGGGCATCCCGCTGTTCTTCGAAATCGGTTTTGTGCTGTTGATCCCGCTGGTGTTTATCGTCGCGCGTCGTACTGGCGTATCGCTGATCAAGATTGGTATCCCGCTGCTGGCTGGCCTTTCGGCAGTACACGGCCTAGTGCCACCGCACCCGGGCCCACTGTTGGCCATCGGCGTGTTTGGCGCAGACATCGGCAAGACCATCCTCTACGGCCTGATCGTCGCGCTGCCGACCGCCATCATCGCCGGCCCGATCTTCGGTACGTTTATCGCCAAGTACATTCCGGGCAATCCGTCCCAGGAGTTGGTTGATCAACTGGCCCGTGAGTCTGAGAACAAAAACCTGCCGAGCTTCAGCGTGACCCTGATCACCGTGCTGCTGCCGGTGTTCCTGATGCTGCTCAAGACCTTCGCTGACATCGCGTTGCCGGACGGCCATGCCATCCGCAACTGGATGGACATGATCGGTCACCCGATCACCGCCTTGTTGCTGGCGTTGCTGCTGTCGCTGTACACCTTCGGCCATCGCCAAGGTATCGGCTCCAAGCAGATCCTCAAGCTGCTCGACGCCAGCCTGGCGCCGACGGCCGCGATCATCCTGATCATTGGCGCTGGTGGCGGTTTCAAGCAGATGCTGGTGACCAGTGGCGTGGGTGACGTGATCGGCCATATGGCGGTGAACGCACAGATCAACCCGATTCTGCTGGCGTGGCTGGTGGCGGCGGTGATTCGTGTAGCGACCGGCTCGGCGACAGTGGCGACCATCACGGGCGCGGGCATTGTGGTGCCGGTGGTGGGGATGATCCCAGGGGTCAATCGTGAGCTGCTGGTGCTGGCGACGGGGGCGGGTTCGTTGATCCTGTCTCACGTCAACGATGCGGGGTTCTGGCTGGTGAAGCAGTACTTCAACATGACCGTGGCCGAAACATTCAAGACCTGGACGGCGATGGAGACGATTCTGTCGATCGTGGCGCTGATCTTCATCATGCTGTTGTCGCTGGTGGTGTAAGCCACACCACTGGGATTAAACCCAATGCAAATGTGGGAGGGGGCTTGCTCCCGATAGCAGTGGGTCAGTCACCAGATGCAGTGACTGACAC
>NZ_JBOICG010000766.1:0-3626 GCF_050739995.1 Pseudomonas sp.
ATTGCGGTCTGTCAGTAAAAAATAGGTGTCTGACACACTGCTATCGGGAGCAAGCCCCCTCCCACATTCAGATTGGATTACCACATCGCCACATCAGTCCACCGGATCGCTGACCGGCGTGGCGATAATTGCCTTCAACTCACTGGTCATCGGAAATTCCAGGTTCAGGCCCTTGGGCGGAATCGGCTGTTCAAACCAGCGCTGGTAAATCCCGTTGATCTCCCCGCTGCGGTAAAGGTCGCCAAGCGTCTCGTTGACCACTGCCAAAAACTGCGGGTCGTCCTTGCGCACCATGCAGCTGTAGATCTCCCGTGACTGCTCTTTACCGACCACCACCCAATGGTGCGGGTCCTTGGCCTTGGCGCGCTCGCCGTACAGCAGCGCGTCATCCATGTAGAACGCCGCTGCGCGACCGGTCTCCAGCATCTTGAACGCTTCGCCGTGGTCCTTGGCGCTGATCACGAACATATTGGCCTTGTGTTCGGCGTTATAACTCTTGAGAAAACGCTCGTTGGTAGTGCCCGCGGTGGTCACCACGTTCTTGCCCTTGAGGTCAGCGAACCCCTTGATGCCGCTGTCCTTGGCGGTGAGCAACTGGCCCTTCACGTATATAAACCCGTAGGAAAACGCCACCTGTTTCTGCCGCTCGGCCGTCACTCCGGTGGAACCACATTCCAGGTCGACGGTGCCGTTCTGCACCAGCGGAATACGCGTTTGGGAGGTCACCAGGTTGTACTTCACCTTGAGATTCGCCACCCCGGTTTTCTGCTGGATACGGTCGACGATCTTGTTCGCCAGCTCAACCGAATACCCCATGGGCTTGCCGCTGTTATCCCCGACGTAGGAAAACGGCACAGACGCGTCGCGATAACCCAGGGTGATGGACTGGGTGCTGGCGATCTTGCTCAGCGTACCGTCCAGTGCTGCCTCGTTCGCATAAGCCTGTGCCCCCAGCAAAAGCCCCAAGGCGCAGCCGCTCAACAGGATCTTTTTCATTGTTATTCTCCGTTGGTTTTTCTGGTTATTTACGTACAGCGATCACGCTGATTTCCACCAGCACACTGGGCCGCGCCAATTCCGCTTGCAGCGTGGTGCGCGAGGGCGCCATGCCTGGCGATAACCACGCGGACCACACTTCATTCATCGGTGCAAAACCTTCGCCAATGTCTTTCAGGTAAATAGTCGCATTGAGCAGATGATTCTTATCGCTGCCGGCCTGCGCCAGCAGGGCGTCGATCTTTGCCAGGACTTCGCGGGTTTGGGTCGCCACGTCCAGGCCTTCACCCGGCACCTGGCCCGAAAGGAATACAAGATCCTTGAAGGTGGCGGCTCCAGAGAGGCGCGGGTTGCTGTCGATTCGGCTGATGGTCATGGGTACATCCTCATGCGGCGCGGGGCGCCAGGCCCTGCATGTCAATGGAAGGAGCGTGGTGACCCACCAACTCGGCCAACAGTTGGCCGCTGCCGCTGGCCAGGGTAAACCCGAGCGCGCCATGGCCCAGGTTCAGCCACAGGTTGCGATAAACACTGGCACCGATCAGCGGCACGCCGGTCGGGGTGGCCGGGCGCATGCCCGCCCATTCGACTGCGTGGGCGTAGTCACCGGCCAGAGGAAAAGTTTCCAGCGCCTGACGCCTCATCAGCGCCAGGCGCTTGGGTTCGAGGCTGGCGTCGAAGCCGACGATGTCGACCATGGCAGCCACCCGCAGCTGTTCGCCGATGCGCGCATACACGATCTTGCGGTCGTAGTCGGTGATGCTCACGTTCGGCGCCTGATGCTGTGGACCAATCGGCACGCTGAGGCTGTAGCCCTTGAGTGGATACAGCGGCAGCGACAACCCCGGCAAACCCAGCTGAGCACTGCGATGGCCCGCAGCGAGTACGAGTTGCTCCACGGGCATCACTTCATCACCCAACTCGACGGCCTGTACCGTGCCGCTGGCGTGGCGAATCCCAGTGACCCTGCGCCCCAGCAAAAACTGGCAGCGGCCCGACGCCTCAAGCCGCTCGGCGAGTCGCTGGCAGAAAGCATGACAATCGGCCACTTCTTCATTCGGCGTGTAAATGCCGCCAATAAAACCACCGCCCGCCAACGCCGGCTCCAGGCGTGCGCAATCATCGGCTGATAGCACCTGCTGCTGGAGGACATCCGTGACTTTGCTGCGTGCATGCTCGAACGTCGCCGCGTGGCGAAAGGTCACCAGCTTGCCATTGCGCCGCCAGTCAAAACCGTCCAGTTGATCGTCCTCACGCCACCGCTGCAACGTGTCCTGGCTCAGGGACGCCAACCGTAGCAAATGCGCGGCATTACGCTTGTTCACCGAGCCACGGCAGGCGCCGAGAAACGCGGCCATCCAACGCCACTGCTGCGGGTCGAGGCGCGGACGCAGCTTCAGCGGCGAGTCACCACGCAACAACCAGCCAATGGCCTGCAGGGGCACACCGGCGTCGGCCAACGGTGCGACATAGCGGTAGGACAACTGCCCGCCGTTGGCGAAGCTGGTTTCGCGGCCCAGGCTGTCGCGGGCCTCGATCACGGTCACCTCATGGCCTGCGCGTACCAACGCGTAAGCACTGGCCAGGCCGATGACGCCACCGCCAATGATACAAACTCGCTTGGCCATCCCCGCCACCTGTCGTTGAAGTAAGAGGTTCCAAGGGTAGGGGCAGGTGACAGGCCTGCGACAATGAATAAAGATGGGCTACCTATAAACAAAGGTTATGGACTCGCCATGCGCTTGCGTCATATCGAAATCTTCCAGGCCATCCGCCAGACCGGTTCCATCAGTGCCGCCGCACAATTGCTGCACGTCTCGCAGCCGGCAGTGACCAAGGTGTTGCAACACGCAGAATTGCAGCTGGGTTTCCCGCTGTTCCTGCGGGTACGTGGCAAATTGCAACCCACCCCGGAAGCCCTGGCGCTGGAAAGCGAAGTGGAGAAAGTCACCCAAAGCCTGCAAGGCGTGCGGCGCCTGGCCAAGAGCTTGCGTCGCGAGCCCGGGCAAAGCGTACGCATTGGGGCGATCCCGGCACTGGCGTTGTCGCTGTTGCCGCCGGCGGTTCTGGAGTGGAAGCGCGACTACCCGGACATCGCCTGCGAGTTGTCCAGCGACCATAGTCGCGAGCTGGTGCAGAAGTTATTGATGCGCGAGATCGACCTGGCGCTGACGCTCAATTTCTCCGGTCATCCGGGCTTGACCACCCAGGTGCTGGCCAACGGTGTGCTGGTGGCATTGGCGTCCAAAGGCTTTTGGCCCGAGACCGCGTTGAGCAAGCCATTACCCTTGGCCGACCTGGCGGGTGCACCGCTGATCGGCTTGTCCAGCGCTGACCCACTGGCGGCAAAACTCGACAGCTACCTGGAAAGCGTCGACCCGGCGCCTAAGGTGACCATCTCCGTACAGACCTACTCCCTGGCCCGCGCCATGGTGGAGTCCGGCGCCGGCCTGACCGTCATCGACCCCTTCACCGCCCTCGGTGCCTCGACCGCCACGACCAGCATCCGCACGCTCACCCCGCCGCTGCCGATCACCCTGTACGCCTTGACCCGTGCCGACGAACCGCCGCCGCATATGCTGGCCAACCTGCTGGAGATTTTTGGCGAGCGTGCCCAGGCGCTGCTGCAA
>NZ_JBOICG010000767.1:0-3451 GCF_050739995.1 Pseudomonas sp.
CCCCTGTTGGGGTGGCTCCGCCACCCAGCGCGGGACAAGCCCGCTCACTACATGCACATCGGTGCCTCTCAAGGTCGTTGCGGCTTCACCGACGTCCCAAACGTATTGCCCATGCGAACACTGGTCGCCGCCGGCGTGGATAAACCCACCTGATTCGGCGGCCGTTTCTGCACCGGCACGTTCTGCGCCTCACGATTTTTTTGCGCCGCCTTGGACGCGTCCGGGTCGTTGCCCATCTGTTGGCTCAGGCAGCCATAGTTGGGCGCTTTATAGCCATCCACCGTGACTTCGGTGCAGCCCGTGGCAGCGGTTTCGGCGTGGGCGATCAGTGGCAGGGTGGCGCACAGCAGCAGGCTGGCGAGGGTGGGGAAACGCTTCATCGGGGCCTCCTGGCGGGCCCGCGAAGAGGGGCCGTCAACCCGGCAAAGTGTAGTGCAGCGGGATCGGCGTCACCGTGATGTTTTTTTTGCTATCACCGTAACATCAGGTTCATAAACGAGCCTCAGGATGACGGTTTTCAAGGACACGTCGGCCGTGCAGCGATGCAGAGCGGGGGGTGAACAGAAGGGCTGGAGGCGGGCTGTCGGCGCCCTGGTCTTGCTGTTGCTGCTCAGTGGGTTCGAGCCTGCCCAGGCCCAACCCCCAGAGCTGATGCTGGACCTGCCGGCGCAAGATCTGGAACACGCACTACACGCCTACAGCCGCGCCACCGGCATGGCCGTGCTGGTCGACCGTGAACTGGCACGGGGCCGGCGCTCCATTGCTGTGCGCGGGCGTTTTACTGCGCAAGAGGCGTTGGCGGTGCTACTGACGGGGAGTGGGCTGATGGCGCGTTATGCCCGTGAGGATGCGTTTACCTTGCAGGTGCCCCAGGCCGAACAGGTGCCTTCGGCCCGTGGGGCGTCGGCGCGCAATGCCGCGCGAGTCAACAACAGTTACGCCACGGCGTTGCAGCAGGCGATAGAAGCCAGCTTGTGCCGCTCGCCGCTGACCCGTCCCGGTAGTTTTCGTGCGCTGGTACAGGTATGGGTCAGCCCCGACGGCTTGATCGAACACAGCCGGTTGGTCAGCTCCACCGGCGATGAACAACGCGATGAGGCGCTGGTGCGCAGCCTTGGCGCGGCACGGGTCGAACGTCCCGCGCCGAGTTCGCTGCGCCAGCCGGTGACCTTGCTTTTGATGCCCGACACCACAGGAAAGCGCATGGAATGCACAGCAGGGAAAGGAGCCTCGGGCGCATGAAGAATACCGGGCACAGCACGATGGTCAGCTTGTTCCTGGCGTCCTACGAGGATTTCAAGGTGCGCCTGCGCAAGCGCTTGGGGTCGGAAGACCTGGCCAACGACGTGTTGCATGAAACCTTCCTGCGGGTCGACCGCATGGAAGTGCCGCCGAACCTGCAGCAACCCAATGCCTACCTGTACCGCATGGCACTGAACATTGCCGCTGACCGACGCCAGGCCGATGCCCGCCTGCTCACTGGCAGCGAGGTCGAAGAACTGCTGCAAACCACCGACGAAGCCCAGGACCCATCGCGGGTGGTGGGTGGCCAGCGGGAAATCCAGTCCTTGGTCAAGGCGCTCTACGAACTGCCGGCACGCCGTCGCAAAATTCTCATCGCCGCTCGACTGGAAGAAGCGCCGCACCTGGAAATCTCCCAGCGTTTCGGTATTTCCACACGCATGGTCGAGAAGGAAATCAAGGCCGCCCTGGGGCACTGCGCCAAGCGCCTCGAAAGAAAAGTGATTCAGCGGTTCGGTCCCGGGGCCGGCAAACCGTCTTAGTAGCGAGTCCCTGATAAACCGTGAGTATTTGCGCGCTTGAACATCTTTAACCTCTCCGCCGCCCGGGACAAACCCGCCAACCCCATGCACGACGAAGCGCGCGACTGGCTGGTGCTGCTGACCTCGGGCCGCGCCACCGTGGCCGACGCCAAAGCCTTGCGCACTTGGTGCGCCCAGAGCCCCGAGCATGCCCAGGCGTTCGAACAGGCCAAGGTGCTCTGGCAACAATTGGGCGCAGCCACCGAGCAACTGGAACGCCCGCGTCATTTTGGCCGTCGTGCCTTCCTCGGAGGCGCGCTGGCGGCCTCGGCAGCGGTGGTGATGGTGCGCGTCGGTGTGCCGGGTGGCTTTGCCGGGCTGACCGCCGACTACCGCACCGCCGTCGGCGAGCAGCGCCAAGTGCAACTGAGTGACGGCGTGAGCCTGGAGCTTAATACCCAGACCCGCATCAGTCGCGTGGGGCAAGGCATTGAACTGCTTGAGGGCGAAGTCGAAGTGCTCACCGATCTTGCCCTCCTCGCACAACCGCTCAAGGTTCAGGCCGGGCAGGGCTGGGTCAGCGCGGCCCAGGCCCGCTTCAACGTGCGCCACACCGACCATAGCGTGTGCGTGACTTGCATCGACGGCTCCCTGTCGGTGGATGTTGCCGGCAACAGTGTCAGCCTGGCCAGCGGCAAACAACTGACCTATGGCCCCGACGGCATCGGCGAACCGGTGGCGGTGGACGCTCAGGCGGTGGTGGCCTGGCGCGAGCAGGTGCTGGTGTTCAACAACGCGACCCTGACCACGGTGGTGGACGAGATCAATCGCTATCGACCAGGGATGCTGGTGTTGCTCAACAAGAAACTGGGGCAACGGCGCGTGCAGGCACGGTTCAGTCTGCAGCAGTTGGCCGGGGTGGCGCTGTTGATACGCGATGCGTATGGGGCCAAGTGCACGGAGTTGCCGGGTGGGGTGGTGTTGTTGAGTTGAGGTGGGGCAGTTGAACGTTTACCTCACCACAATGGCCCCACCACCTGGCGATACCGTTCCACGCCTTGTGGCGTCTGCCTGACCAGGCTGAATTCCAACCCTTGCGGATCTTCCCGCCGATTGCCACTCAGTTGGCGCCAGCCCTTGTCCATCTCCCATACCCGCACCTGCAAATCACTGACTCCCGTCAACACCGCTACGCCGTCCTTCGGCGCTGGCAGCGGGAAGCGGTCGCGCGCGGGGGCGGCGGCTCGATAAAGCGCGTCGCCCTTGAGCCACCAGCGCACCCGTAGCAGGCCATCCCCGGCAGCCGGAGCGCTGCGGATGATGTCCAGGCGAAAGCCTTTGCTGTCGGAGCTGCGCACGCTCACTGCCGCCAACCCGGCGGGTTTGGCGGTGTCGTCTTCCGTGTTGCCCGGTGCGCTCAGTTCGACGCTGGCACGCAGGCTGAGGTCGCGTTGCAGTTGGTTCACGGCGCGCAGCAGGGCTTCGGTCTGCTCGGTGCTGGCTTGCAAGTGCTGGTCGGCGCGGGTGACGCTGTCGAGGCCGCGCCAGGCGATGAGACTGACCACGGCCATCAGCATGATCGCCACCATCACCTCGATCAGCGTAAAGCCTTGCTGGGATTGATTCATTTCATCCTCTCGCTGTGCAGGTCATGTAGTGAGCGGGCTTGCCCCGCGCTGGGTGGCGCA
>NZ_JBOICG010000768.1:0-8644 GCF_050739995.1 Pseudomonas sp.
GCCTTACTCAGTGACTGACACTCAGCATTCGCGAGCAAGCCCGCTCCCACATTTTGACTTGTTGTATCTTCACCCCCCTTCCTATAATCGGGCGGCTTATCCAAGCCCCGCCCGACCGCGTGCTACCCGCACTGAGCGCGTCCCGGCACCGCATCATTCTGTCCGGCCGGTGTTTGCTCTCATCCCGAGCCACCCCGTGCACTGCCCTGAACCCTGGGTGTTCGACCAATAAAAATCCGCGTCCAAACGCGCTATGACTGTCAGGGATACCACCATGAGCACCACCTACAACGAGGCTGCGACCGCCGCCCCGAGCAACTCGACCGCACGGGTCGCCACGGCAAGCATCGTCGGCACCGCCATCGAATTCTACGACTTCTACATCTATGCCACTGCTGCGGCGCTGGTGATCGGGCCGGTGTTCTTTCCACAAACCTCCGGCACCGCGCAGATGCTGGCGTCGTTCCTGACCTTCGGCATCGCCTTCATCGCCCGTCCGCTGGGCTCCGCGCTGTTCGGGCACTTCGGCGACCGTATCGGCCGCAAATCCACACTGGTAGCGTCCTTGCTGCTGATGGGCGTGTGCACGACGTTGATCGGCTTGCTGCCGGGGTATGACAGCATTGGCGCCTGGGCACCGATCCTGTTGTGTGTGCTGCGTTTCGGCCAGGGCCTGGGCCTTGGTGGCGAATGGGGTGGCGCGGCGTTGCTGGCGACCGAGAACGCGCCGAAGGGCAAGCGCGCCTGGTTCGGCATGTTCCCGCAACTGGGCCCGTCGATTGGGTTTCTAGCGGCCAATGGCTTGTTCCTGATCCTGGCCATGAGCCTGAACGATGAGCAATTTCGCAGCTGGGGCTGGCGTATCCCGTTCATCCTCAGCGCTGCGTTGGTGATGGTTGGCCTGTATGCACGACTGAAACTGCACGAGACGCCAGTGTTCGCCAATGCTGTCGCCAAAGAAGCCCCAGTGAAAGTACCGCTGGTGGAGCTGTTCAGCCAACATTGGGCGCCTGTGCTGCTGGGCGCGGCATCGATGGTGGTGTGCTACGCGCTGTTCTATATCACCACCGCATTTTCCTTGAGCTATGGCGTGTCGACGCTGGGCTACAGCCGCGAGACCTTCCTCGGCCTGCTGTGCTTTGCCGTGCTGTTCATGGGGTTGGCAACGCCGCTGGCAGCCTTGGCCAGTGATCGCTACGGACGCAAGCCGGTGCTGATCGTCGGGGCGCTCCTGGCGATTCTGTCGGGCTTCACCATGGAGCCGCTGCTGACCCACGGTTCAACCTGGGCGGTTGCATTGTTCCTGGCGCTGGAGCTGTTCCTGATGGGTGTGACCTTCGCGCCAATGGGCGCCATGCTGCCGGAACTGTTCCCGACCCGCGTACGTTATACCGGCGCGTCGGCGGCATATAACCTGGGTGGGATTGTGGGAGCCTCGGCGGCACCGTTCTTCGCGACCAAGCTGGTGGCGATGGGCGGGCTGAGTTATGTCGGCGGGTATGTGTCGGCGGCGGCGTTGCTTAGCTTGATTGCCGTGCTGTGCCTGAAAGAGACGCGGGATAACGATTTGAATCGGGTTGCCTGATGCACCGCTATCGCAGGCAAGCCAGCTCCCACATTTGAAGGCATTCACAATTCAAAATGTGGGAGCCGGGCTTGCCCGCGATGGGCGCGACTCGGTTTAGAGCTCTACGACGACAGCCTTGGAAGCACGGGTCGCTTTCGCCCGGGCCGCTTCAATCGACTCATCCCGCGCCAACGCCACACCCATGCGGCGTTGGCCATTCACTTCGGGCTTGCCAAACAGGCGCAACGCCGTGTCCGGTTCGCTCAAGGCCGCACCAAGGTTGGCGAATGCAGTCTGGGTCGACTGCCCTTCCACCAGGATCACCGCCGACGCCGAAGGCCCGAACTGACGGATCAGTGGGATCGGCAAACCGAGAATAGCGCGAGCGTGCAGCGCGAACTGGGACAAGTCCTGGGAAATCAGCGTCACCAGGCCAGTGTCATGAGGGCGCGGCGATACTTCGCTGAACCACACCTGATCACCCTTGATGAACAACTCCACGCCAAACAGACCACGACCGCCCAAAGCTTCGGTAACGGCTTTGGCAACGCGCTCGGATTCTGCCAGGGCAATCGGGCTCATGGCCTGTGGCTGCCAGGACTCCTGGTAGTCACCTTTCTCCTGACGATGACCAACCGGCGCGCAGAAGGTGGTACCGCCAATGTGGCGCACGGTCAGCAGGGTGATTTCGTAGTCGAAGTCGATAAAGCCTTCGATGATCACGCGGCCTTTACCGGCGCGGCCACCTTCCTGGGCGTAGTCCCAGGCTTTCTGCACATCGTCCGTGCTGCGCAGCAGGCTCTGGCCCTTGCCCGACGAACTCATCACCGGCTTGACCACACACGGGAAGCCCAGGTCTTGCACGGCCTCGCTGTAATCTTCGAAGGTGTCAGCGAAGTGATACGGCGAAGTCGGCAGGTCCAGCTCTTCGGCAGCCAGGCGACGGATGCCCTCACGGTTCATGGTCAGCGAGGTCGCACGTGCGGTCGGGATCACGGTGAAGCCTTCGGCTTCAAGTTCCACCAGGGTGGCGGTGGCGATGGCTTCGATTTCCGGCACGATGAAGTGCGGCTTCTCGGCCTCGATCACCGCACGCAGGGCGGCGCCATCGAGCATGTTGATCACGTGGCTACGGTGCGCGACCTGCATGGCCGGCGCATTGGCGTAACGATCCACGGCAATCACTTCAACGCCCAGGCGTTGCAGTTCGATTACCACTTCCTTGCCCAGCTCACCGCAGCCACACAGCAAAACGCGGGTCGCGGTTGGCGACAATGGAGTTCCGATTCGGGTCATCTCAGGTCCTCAGGGGAGCGGATCATGGGGAGAAAGGCCGGCATTTTACATGAACTGTAAAAATTGGCCTCAGTTGGCGATGGCCCGTTTGCGCAAACGCCAGGCCATGATCAACCACACCACCGTGACCCCGGCAAACTTCGACACCAGCGCCGTCCCCGCCACCGCAGGCGTCAGCGCACCGATCAGGCCGAAGAAAATAAAGGTATCGAGAGGAATGCTCAGCGCCGAACTTATCCACAGGCGATCGTGGAGCGGGCGCTTGGTGATGCTGAACACCAGCCAGTCGATGCATTCGGACACGGCGAACGCCGTGGCACTGGCCAGGGCAATGGCTGGATCGGACGTCACGTACGACAGCACCAGCGCCGCCAGCATGGCGACGATTGCGCCGTGGCCAAAGCGGGTTTGCACCATGTCGCGCAGGATAAACACCAGGCCACCCCAGGCGGACCAGATGACATCCAGGTGCGGGGCGGTGGAGAAGGCGAAGTTGATCAGCACGACGCTGCTGATGTAGGCGATCAGGAAGAGCATGGGGAATGGGCCTGTGGATGATGCCGCACAGGGTACACAATTACAGGGATGTCGTCTGGCAGGGCCTCATCGCAGGCAAGCCAGCTCCCACAGTTGATGTGTGAACACATTCAAAATGTGGGAGCTGGCTTACCTGCGATAGCGGTCTATCAGGCACCGGATTTCCCAGGAATCATCCACACCAACCCGCTAGCCTTCGCCCGCTCATGGCACAGCCCCAACACCACCCGGCGCTCGGCGTTGTCCATGCGGCTCCAACGCGTGATCTCGTCCACCGTACGCTGGCAGCCGGTGCAAATGTCGTCGTCATCCAACGCGCAAATATTCACGCATGGCGAGGCGACGGGGCGTTCAATCGGGTTCATTCTTCCTGCTCAACCAGGTCACGCGCATAGCGCTGTGAGTTATGCACATAGTGCGCGGCACTGGCTTCGAGCATGCGCTTCTGCGCCTCGGTCAACTCGCGCACCACTTTGCCCGGCGAGCCCATCACCAGTGAGCCGTCGGGGATTTCCTTGCCTTCGCCGATCAGTGAATTGGCGCCGATGATGCAGTGCTTGCCGATCTTGGCACCGTTGAGGATCACCGCATTGATGCCAATCAGGCTGTAGTCGTCGACCGTGCAACCATGCAGCATCGCGTTATGGCCGATGGTCACGCCGGTGCCCAGGGTCAGCGGGTAGCCCATGTCTGTGTGCATCACGCTACCGTCCTGCACGTTGCTGTTCTTGCCGATCAGGATCAGTTCGTTGTCGCCACGCAACACCGCGTTGAACCACACGTTGGCGCCCTCCTCCAGCTTGACCTTGCCTACCAGCGTGGCATTCGGTGCCACCCAGCTGTGGGGGTGCGTCTCGACGCGAGCGTCGCCCAGGCGATATTTCATGGTGTGTCCTCACGGCGTGCCACTCAAGCGGTGGCTCAGGTTTTGATGAAGCTCTTGGGCGGCTGGTGCAAGCTGATCTTCGCATCGTCATACAGAAGGTTGATCAGCTCGACAATCATGATCGCCGTCAGGCCCCAGATCTTGTATTCGCCAAACCGATAGCTGGGTACATACCAACTGCGCCCCTGGTAATCGATCCGGTGGGTATGTTCGCGCGGGTCCTGGCGGAAAAACTCCAGGGGCACGCTAAAGACTGCGGCGATCTCGGCATCGTTGGCCAGGTATTCGACGTAATCCGGGATCACACCGACATAGGGCGTGACCCGGATGCCATGCAGGGAGATCAACGGGCTCAACGGCCCGATGACCTCCACCAGCCCGGGCGGCAGGCCGATTTCTTCTTCGGCTTCGCGCAGTGCGGTAAAGATCAGGTCGGGGTCTTCGGGGTCGCGACGTCCGCCAGGAAAGGCCACTTCGCCACCGTGGGTCGACAGGCCGCTGGCGCGCAGGGTCAGGATCAGCTCAGGTTCGTCACTACGGGTAATCGGCACCAGCACGGCGGCCTCGGGGAAACGCCCGTCAGTCTCCAACGTGTGGGGGGTGTGATTGCTTACCCGGCGAAGTAGCTCGTCCAGCATGAGTCATCTCGGTCTGTTGGCTACCTTGCATCATGCACCAAAGCGTGCGGGCGCCCAACCCCAAAACCCGGTGCATGTCGCGAAACGACAACTTGCAGGGCCCTGCCCGCCAAGCCAAGATAGGCCCATTCTCCAGGAACCCCAGCATGAACTTCTGCAGCCAGTGCGGCAAACCGGTGACCCAACGCATACCCGAAGGCGACGGCCGCCTGCGCTATGTGTGTGACCACTGCTCGACCATTCACTACCAGAACCCCAATATCGTCGCCGGCACCGTACCGGTGTGGGGCGACAAAGTGCTGCTGTGCCGCCGCGCCATCGAACCGCGCCTGGGCTACTGGACCCTGCCCGCAGGCTTCATGGAAAATGGCGAGACCGTGGAACAGGCCGCAGCGCGCGAAACCCTGGAAGAAGCCTGCGCCCGCGTACGCAACCTGTGCATCTATACCTTGATCGATGTGCCGCACATCAGCCAGGTGCATATCTTCTACCGTGCCGAACTGGTCGACCTGGACTTTGCCGCCGGCCCCGAAAGCCTTGAAGTGAAGCTATTCGATGAAGCCGACATCCCTTGGTCAGAGCTGGCTTTCCGCACGGTCGGGCGTACCTTAGAATGCTTCTTCACTGACCGTCGCCAACAGGCGTTCCCGGTACGCAGCGAGTCGGTGCCGCCGATGATGCCGTCGGCCAAATAATTTTCAGGCAGCACCTTTCTAATAAGGGAATTCGTTTTAATGCGTTGGTTGCTCGTTATTATCTGCCTGTCGTTCGCTACGCTCTCTTCGGCCTCCACGGTGGAAATCATCGACGGCAAGCCGGTCGAAAAAATCCTGGTGCTCAAGTCTGCCCGTCAGTTGCAGTTGATCAACGACGGCAAGCCCCTCAAGACCTATCGCATTTCCCTGGGTCGCAACCCCAGGGGCACCAAGCTGATCGAGGGTGACCGTCGCACACCGGAAGGCCTCTACTGGATCGACTGGCGCAAGACCAGCGACCGCTTCAACCTGTCGATGCACATCTCCTACCCCAATATCAGCGACGCCGCCCGCGCTCGTCGTGAAGGGGTGAAACCGGGCAGCATGATCATGATCCACGGCACCCCCGACAGCGAGGAGTACCCGGAGCAACTCTTCCATACCCTGGATTGGACAGACGGTTGCATTGGCATGCGCAACGTGGACATGCGTGAAGTCTGGAACCTGGTCAAAGACGGCACCCTGATCGAGATTCGTCCGTAATCCTCGACCGTTCGTAAAATAATCCAAAAAAATTTCCTGCCTTGTGCAGCGCCTGCCGGTGAATACCAGTTCACCGCGCCGGGCTGCACTGTTCTGCGCGCAATAAAGACCTCTCTAATACCACTTGATACCAGGCCCCATTACAGCGCCCTGAAACGGCTATTTGCACCGTTTTGGTTGCATTGACATGGTATTTAAGTGGTATTACTTTCCGGCCAATACCGGGCGACAACACTCCAATAACCGCATCGGAAACTTGAACGATGACCCCAATCCAGGCCTTGCGCCCCGACGACAAACAATCCACGCCGCTGTACCTGCAATTGGCGCGCAAACTGGAAGCGGCGATCCATGCCGGCCAGTGGACGTCCGAGCAGGCGCTACCGTCGGAACGCGCGCTCAGCGAGCAATTGAGCATTTCCCGGGTCACCGCCCGCAAGGCACTGGAAGTGCTGTTCGCCCAAGGCTTGATCCGCCGCAGCCAAGGCTCCGGCACCTTTATCACGCCACGCCTGGAACAACCGTTGTCGCGCCTGTCGGGCTTCAGCGAGATGTTGCGCCTCAAGGGTTTCGTGCCCAGCTCCCTGTGGCTAGAGCGCGACATCACCCCGCCGACCCACGAAGAACTGATCCGCCTGTGCCTGTCCACCAGCGACAAAGTGGCCCGGCTCAAGCGCCTGCGCAAAGCCGATGACACAGTGATGGCCATTGAAATGACCGTCGTCCCCGCCTCCGTGCTGCCGCAGCCCCAGGCCCTGGGCAGTTCGCTGTACGAATACTTTGAAAGCATCGGCAAGCCCATCGTCCGCGCCTTGCAGCATGTGCAGGCGATCAATGCCTCGGACGAATTCGCGCGCCTGGTGGGCATCGCCCCCGGCACCGCAATGCTGCTGATGACGCGGGTCGGCTACACCGCCGACAACACGCCCATCGAAATCACCGACACCTACTGCCGCAACGACTACTACGACTTCGTCGCAGAGCTGCGCCGCCACGACTATTCCGCTGAACTGCGAATTTAGAGAACTGCCCATGTCCGAAGACAACATCCTCACGCCCAGCGGCTGGATTCGCGGCCGCCTGGTGCACGAGCACGGCAAGGTCGTCGCCATCGAAGGCACGCCGTGCGACCCGGCTGAAAACGACTTGCCCTACCTGCTGCCGGGCTTCATCGACCTGCACGTGCACGGCGGTGGCGGCGCGGACATCATGGAAGGCGCGAGCGCTTTCGAGACCATCACCCGTACCCACGTGCGTTTTGGTACCACCTCCCTGCTGGCCACCACCATGACCGCACCGGTGGAGGAAATCTCCAGCGTGCTCGGCCAGCTCGGCACCTTCTGTGAGCAGCGCCCCGCAGGCAGCGCCCGGGTCCTCGGCGTGCACCTGGAAGGTCCTTATATCAATCCAGGAAAACTCGGCGCCCAACCCAACTTCGCCCACACCGCACTGATGGCCGAAGTGGAAGCCTACCTGCGCCTGGCACCGATCCGCGTGATCACCATCGCGCCGGAAATCGCCGGGCATGACGCCTTGATCCGCGCCCTCAGCGAGCGCGGCGTGCGTATGCAGATCGGCCACACCCTGGGCAGCTATGAAGAAGGTGTCGCCGCCCTCGCCGCTGGCGCCACCAGCTTCACCCATTTGTACAACGCCATGAGCCCGCTGCATCACCGCGAGCCGGGCATCGTCGGCGCCGCGCTGGCCCACGCCAAATACGCGGAATTGATCCCGGATTTGCTGCATGTGCACCCCGGGGCCATGCGCGTGGCCTTGCGCTCGATCCCGTGCCTGTACTGCGTTACCGATTCCACCGCCGCCGCCGGCATGCCCGACGGCGAATACAAGCTGGGCAGCCACACCGTGACCAAGTGCCTGGGCGGCGTGCGCCTGGCCGACGGCACCCTGGCCGGCAGCACCCTGACCATGGATCAGGCGCTGCGCAACTTGGTGAAGATCGGCCTGCCCATCAGCGAAGCCTCACAACGCCTGTCGCAGTTTCCTGCGGACTATTTGGGCCTGGAAGAACGCGGGCGCCTGCAGCCCGGCAGCTTTGCCGACTGCGTGCGCATGGACCGCTCCCTGACACTCACCGACGTAATGGTCGAAGGAGAAACCATTGACTTCAAAAATGCTTGAAGAAGCCCTGTCCTCCGCCGATGTAGTCGGCCACCAGTTGCATGCCCTGGACGAGCGCCTGCCTGCCCTGGCCGAGCGACTGCGTCAACTCGACCCGCAACTGGCCATCACCGTCGCGCGTGGTAGTTCCGATCACGCCGCCAACTACTTCGCCTACCTATGCATGCAGCGCCTGGGGGTGCCCGTGGCATCGCTGCCGATGTCGCTGGTGACGCTGCGACAATCGCCACTGAAGGTACGTGGCCAAGTCGCCCTGGCATTCTCGCAGTCCGGCCAGAGCCCGGACCTGGTCGATACCCAGCGAGCCCTGCGCGAACGTGGCGTGTTGAGCATTGCCTTGGTC
>NZ_JBOICG010000769.1:0-2752 GCF_050739995.1 Pseudomonas sp.
CCCGCTCCCACAGGGGATTTGTGGTGATTTAGAGATAGCGTTTCAAATGGCAATTGAATGCCAAACAACACAAAAATAAAAAAGATCCGAGGTGTTGCATGACCGAGTTAGCCGAACCGCAGACTACTGCCGCGCCCGCCATGGTGCGGCTGCCCCTCTTGCAACTGATTCTGGTAGGCCTGCAACACGTCTTACTGATGTACGGCGGCGCCGTCGCCGTCCCCCTGATCATTGGCCAGGCCGCAGGCCTCAGCCGTGAAGAAATCGCCTTTCTGATCAACGCCGACTTGCTGGTGGCCGGTATCGCCACCATGGTGCAGTCATTCGGTATCGGCCCGGTGGGCATTCGTATGCCGGTGATGATGGGCGCCAGTTTCGCCGCTGTCGGCAGCATGGTCGCCATGGCCGGCATGCCCGGGATCGGCTTGCAAGGGATCTTCGGCGCCACCATCGCCGCTGGATTCTTCGGCATCCTGATCGCACCGTTCATGTCCAAGGTCGTGCGCTTTTTCCCACCGTTGGTGACCGGTACGGTGATTACCGCCATCGGCCTGTCGCTGTTTCCCGTGGCCGTCAACTGGGCCGGTGGCGGCAGTGCCGCCGCCACATTCGGCTCGCCGATTTACCTGGCGATTGCCGCCCTGGTACTGGCCACCATCCTGCTGATCAACCGCTTCATGCGCGGTTTTTGGGTGAACATCTCAGTGCTGATCGGCATGGCGCTCGGCTACGCCTTGTGCGGCCTGCTCGGCATGGTCGACCTCAGCGGCCTGACCCAGGCACCCTGGGTGCAGGTGGTGACCCCGCTGCACTTCGGCATGCCCAAGTTCGAGCTGGCACCGATCCTGTCTATGTGCCTGGTAGTGGTGATCATCTTCGTCGAGTCCACCGGCATGTTCCTCGCCCTGGGCAAAATCACCGGCCAGGAAGTCACGCCGAAGATGCTGCGCCGTGGCTTGCTGTGTGATGCCGGCGCGTCATTCTTCGCCGGTTTCTTCAACACCTTTACCCACTCTTCCTTCGCCCAGAACATCGGCCTGGTGCAGATGACCGGCGTGCGCTGTCGCTCGGTGACAATCATGGCCGGGGTGTTCCTGATTGTGCTGAGCCTGCTGCCCAAAGCCGCGTTCCTGGTGGCGTCGATTCCACCAGCGGTATTGGGTGGCGCAGCGATCGCCATGTTCGGCATGGTGACGGCGACCGGCATCAAGATCCTGCAGGAAGCCGACATCGCTGACCGTCGCAACCAACTGCTGGTAGCGGTGAGTATCGGCATGGGCTTGATCCCCGTGGTGCGCCCGGAGTTCTTCGCACAGCTGCCGCTGTGGATGAGCCCGATTACCCACAGTGGGATTGCCATGGCCACCCTCAGCGCGCTGTCGCTGAACATACTGTTCAACATCTTGGGCGGCGCTGAACGACCCGCCGTCGCCCATACCCACTGATTCCTTCGTTAACAATAAAAACAATAACGAACAAGGAACATCCCCATGCATGCCATTCACCTGGGGCCGGCCACAAGCCGCGCCCCATTCTCGCCCCACGCGCTCTGTTACAGCGCACTTGAGCCAAGGCCTGAGAGCCAGTATTCTCCGCGCCCGCTCGAATCGACTCAAAAAAAAACAGCGAATGTAAAAGCTGACTGCAGGGCCAACTTATCCGGGCCTGATGTCTGCGGCCAACGTGCACAAAAAACCACTGGATTCGACTGCATCAAGTGCAGCCGAAGGCGTTTTATTGGCTTTTTAAACACCTTGGCGCAGCTCTTGCTAAAAGCATTAAAGCTGACCAAACAGACGATTTTTGCAGCGAACCAAAAGGCGCCACACCAGAGCGCCTGCGTAGAAGAACAACCATAAAACTTTGACTCGGGAGCACCGAATGAAACCTATGTTAAAAGGCCTGATGTTGGCAGGTTCCCTGCTGGCCGGCGGCCAAGCCGTAGCAGGCGATTTGTTGCAGTGGCAGAACAACAGCCTGACGTACCTGTGGGGCAAGAACTTCACCATCAACCCGCAGATCCAGCAAACCGTCACGTTCGAACATGCCGACGCCTGGAAGTACGGCGACAACTTCTTGTTCGTCGACCGCATCTTTTATAACGGCAAGGAAGACGGCAACGTCGGCCCGGATACCTATTACGGCGAGTTCAGCCCACGGTTATCGTTCGGCAAGATCTTCGACAAAGACCTGTCTTTCGGTCCGATCAAAGATGTATTGCTGGCCTTCACTTACGAGTTCGGCGAAGGCAATAACAACGCCTACCTGATCGGCCCGGGCTTTGACTTGAATGTGCCGGGCTTCGACTACTTCCAGTTGAACTTCTACCAGCGCCACCCGGCGGGCGACCGTCCAGGCAACAACATCTGGCAAATCACGCCGGTGTGGTCCTACACCATTCCCGTGGGCAGCTCCAATGTGCTGATCGACGGTTTCATGGATTGGGTAGTCGACAACGACAAGAACGCGCGCGGCACCTACCACGCCAACCTGCACTTCAATCCACAGATCAAATATGACCTGGGCAAGGCACTGCACTGGGGCGAGAAGCAGTTGTATGTCGGCATTGAATACGACTACTGGAAGAACAAGTACGGGGTTGAAGACAGCGGCGCGTTCAGGACCAACCAGGACACGGCAAGCTTGCTGGTCAAGTACCACTTCTAACTGAACGCCACATGATCAATGTGGAAGTGGACTAATGTGGGAGCGGGCTTGCTCGCGAATTCGGTGTGTCATTCAACATTTCAGG
>NZ_JBOICG010000770.1:0-1981 GCF_050739995.1 Pseudomonas sp.
GGAGCGGGCTTGCTCGCGAAGAGGCCAGTGAAGACGGCCGAAACATCAGGCCAGACGGTTATTGTTCAGTCAGCGCAAACTGCGTCAGGCAAAACGTCGGAATCCCCATGTCTTCCAAACGTTGCGAGCCACCCAGTTCCGGCAGGTCGATGATCGCCGCCGCTTCGAAGATCTTCGCTCCCATGCGTCGTACCAGGTTCGCTGCCGCGATCAGGGTGCCTCCGGTGGCGATCAAGTCATCGAACATCAACACCGAGTCGCCCTCGCACAGGCTGTCAGCGTGCACTTCCAGGAAGGCCTCGCCGTACTCGGTCTGATACCCCTCGGCCAGTACGTCAGCCGGCAGCTTGCCCTGCTTGCGGAACAGGATCAGCGGTTTGTTCAGCTGGTAGGCGATGATTGAACCGATCAGAAAGCCTCGGGCATCCATCGCGCCGATGTGGGTGAACTCGGCCTCGACATAACGATGGGCAAAGCTGTCGGCCACCAGGCGCAGGGCGCGGGGTGATTGGAATAAAGGTGTGATGTCACGAAAGATCACCCCAGGCTTGGGGAAGTCGATGACGGGGCGGATCAGGGATTTGATGTCGAACGAATCGAAGGTCATCGTCGAAGAGTCCTGGGGCTGGAAACGGACTCGAAGTATACCTGCGGCCTCGCCGGTTGGCGCGGCCGCAGGTCTCTGGATCAACCCTCTAGCGAACCACCGGCCAGTGCACACAGTTGGATCGGGTCAAGGATATGCACTTCCTTGCCTTCGGCGGCGATCAGTTCGTTCTGCTGGAACCGGGTAAATACGCGGGACACGGTTTCCACCGCGAGGCCCAGGTAGTTGCCGATTTCATTACGCGACATGCTCAGGCGGAACTGGTTGGCCGAGAACCCACGGGCACGGAAGCGTGCCGACAGGTTGACCAGGAACGTGGCAATGCGCTCGTCGGCGGTTTTCTTCGACAACAGCAACATCATCTGCTGATCGTCACGAATTTCCCGGCTCATCACGCGCATCAACTGACGGCGCAGTTGTGGCAGTTGCAGGGCCAATTCGTCCAGACGCTCGAAGGGGATTTCACACACTGACGTAGTCTCCAGGGCCTGAGCCGACACCGGGTGAATCTCGGTGTCCATACCGGACAACCCGACCAACTCGCTGGGCAGGTGGAAACCGGTGATTTGCTCTTCGCCGCTGTCGCTCAGGCTGAACGTCTTCAATGCGCCCGAACGTACTGCATAGACGGAATCAAACTTGTCGCCCTGGCGGAACAGAAACTCGCCTTTTTTCAGTGGGCGGCCGCGTTTAACGATGTCGTCCAGCGCATCCATGTCTTCCAGATTCAACGAAAGTGGCAGGCAGAGGGGGGCCAGGCTGCAATCCTTGCAATGAGCCTGGCTGTGAGCGCGCAGTTTAACTGGCTCGGACATTTCTTAAATCCTTGTGGGAAAACACACATAAGACGTAAGGGTAACGCACCGAGGGTGGATCAGGCCAGCGTGTACAAAAAAGCGGCAGCGGTATAAAGCTTTATGTATCGAGGTCGATACATGGATGTACTCCCTATGAGCTGGAGCTCAGATCATGTCAGTCAGCACCATCCAGAACCCAACTATCAATGTGCCGGTTGTTGCGGTCTTGAAGCCTTCTGATGTCGTCAAGGAAAAGGACAAGGACGCCACACAAACGACGCCGCCAGTGCCACCCAAGGCCACTGAAGGCGTAAAGGTGACCATTTCCGGTGCCGGCATGGGCGCCTCCAAGGCCGAATCCGAGAATAGCGATATCGACAACAGCAGCCTGAGCGACAGCGTCAAGCAGCTGCTGAAAATGATCCGCCAAATCAAAAAGCAGATTGCCGAAAAAATGGCCGAACTGGCGGCGATCATGGCTGACAACTCCATGACCAAAGAGGCGCGTATGGCTCGTGCAGCCAACGTGCAGACTGCCTTGACGTCATTGCAGGCCGGCTTGACCCTAGCCCAGACG
>NZ_JBOICG010000771.1:0-2810 GCF_050739995.1 Pseudomonas sp.
ATGTCACCGTCCGGTGACATTTCCCATCCCCTTCGTTACTTGCCCCTCTCTCGCCCTTGTTTAGACTTCGGTCATCCCATAAAAAATAATAAGGGCCACCCATGACCACGCAACCACTGCCTGCCAGCAGTTGGCTGAACGCACCTGCCCATCACGCCTGGCTTGCCAGTGAAGGCCAGCGCCTGCTGTCCTTCGCCAAAGCCTCCCGAGTGCCTGAGGGGTTCGGTAACCTGAATGACAAGGGTCAACTGCCAGCCACTGCCTACGCCGAGACCATGAACACCGCACGCATGACCCACAGTTTCGCCATGGCCCATGCCATGGGGTTGCCGGGTTACGCTGACTTGGTTGCCCACGGCGTCGAGGCGCTCAGTGGCCCACTGCACGACAGTGAGCACGGAGGCTGGTTCGCCGCGCCCAATGCCCGCGATGGCAACAGCGGCAAGGCGGCTTACTTGCATGCCTTTGTCGCCCTGGCCGCCAGCTCGGCGGTGGTGGCCGGCGCACCGGGTGCACAGAACCTGTTGAACGACGCCATCCATATCATCGACCAGTTTTTCTGGAGCGAAGAAGAGGGCGTGATGCTCGAATCCTTTGCCCGGGACTGGACCGGTGTCGAGGCCTATCGCGGTGCCAACAGCAACATGCACGCCACCGAGGCCTTCCTGGCCCTGGCGGATGTGACCGGCGATACGCGTTGGCTGGATCGGGCGCTACGCATCGTCGAGCGGGTCATCCATACGCACGCGGCGGCTAATCAGTTCATGGTGATCGAACATTTCGATACCCACTGGCAACCGCTGCTCGGTTACAACGAAGACAACCCCGCCGACGGCTTCCGCCCTTACGGCATAACCCCCGGCCACGGTTTCGAATGGGCGCGGTTGGTATTGCACCTGGAAGCCGCACGGCTAGCGGCCGGGCTGGTCACGCCGGCCTGGTTGCTGAGCGACGCCAAAGGCTTGTTCGCTAGTGCCTGTGAGTACGCTTGGGCCGTGGACGGTGCTCCCGGCATCGTCTACACCCTGGATTGGAGCCATCGCCCAGTGGTGCGCGAGCGCCTGCACTGGACTCACGCCGAAGCCAGTGCCGCTGCCCAGGCGCTGCTCAAACGCACCGCTGACCCGCATTACGAGATTTGGTATCGAAGGTTCTGGGAATTCTGCGAAAGCCACTTTATCGACAGGGTCAACGGCAGTTGGCATCACGAGCTCAGCCCGCACAACCAACCCAGCAGCAACATCTGGGGTGGCAAACCGGACCTGTACCATGCTTGGCAAGCGGTGGTGCTGCCTGTACTACCCTTGTCTCCGAGTATGACCAGTGCTTTAGGTCGGGGCTTCTATGTCACCAACTGGTGACATTTGTACATCCCTTTGTTACCTGCGCCCTGAACATCCATGTTTAAACTCCGTGCAGCGCAAGCTCCAGACTTGCATGCATAACAACAAGAAAAGGTACTCAGATGAACGCGATTAATCGCCTCGCCGTCGCTATTTCCATTGCCTCGTTGTTTCCCCTCAGTGCATTTGCCGCCGACTCGAAAGGGACGGTTGAAGTTGTGCATTGGTGGACCTCGGGCGGTGAGAAGGCGGCCGTAGATGTCCTGAAGGCCCAAGTTGAGAAAGATGGCTTCGTCTGGAAGGACGGCGCTGTCGCAGGGGGCGGTGGTGCCACCGCCATGACCGTGCTGAAAAGCCGCGCGGTCGCCGGCAACCCGCCTGGTGTTGCCCAGATCAAAGGCCCTGACATCCAGGAGTGGGCGTCGACTGGCCTGCTCGACACCGACGTGCTCAAAGACGTCGCCAAAGAAGAGAAGTGGGACTCCCTGCTCGACAAGAAAGTCTCCGACACCGTGAAGTACGACGGCAACTACGTCGCCGTACCGGTGAACATCCACCGCGTGAACTGGCTGTGGATCAACCCGGAAGTCTTCAAGAAAGCCGGCATCACCAAGAACCCGACCACCCTCGCAGAATTCTACGCAGCCGGCGACAAGCTCAAGGCCGCGGGTTTCATTCCGCTCGCTCATGGTGGACAGCCTTGGCAGGACAGCACCGTGTTCGAAGCGGTTGTCCTGTCGGTGATGGGGGCCGATGGCTACAAGAAAGCCCTGGTTGACCTCGACAATGCTGCGCTGACCGGCCCGGAAATGGTCAAGGCGCTGACCGAACTGAAGAAAGTCGCGACCTACATGGACGTCGACGGCAAGGGCCAGGACTGGAACCTGGAAGCCGGCAAGGTCATCAACGGCAAGGCCGGTATGCAGATCATGGGTGACTGGGCCAAGTCCGAGTGGACCGCCGCCAAGAAAGTCGCCGGCAAAGACTATGAGTGCGTAGCCTTCCCGGGCACCGACAAAGCCTTCACCTACAACATCGACTCCCTGGCGGTGTTCAAGGTGAAAGACAAGGGCACCCAGGCCGGCCAGCAGGACATCGCCAAAGTCGTGTTGGGTGAAAACTTCCAGAAAGTCTTCAGCATCAACAAAGGCTCGATCCCGGTTCGTAACGACATGCTCCACGAAATGGACAAGCTCGGCTTCGATTCCTGCGCCCAGACGGCAGCCAAGGACTTCCTGGCCGACGCCCAGACCGGTGGCCTGCAGCCAAGCATGGCGCACAACATGGCCACCACCTTGGCCGTGCAAGGTGCGTTCTTTGATGTCGTGACCAACTACATCAATGACCCGAAAGCCGACCCGGCCGACACCGCCAAGAAACTCGGCGCTGCGATCAAGTCTGCGAAGTAACGGTTGTGGGAGCGGGCTTGCTCGCGAATGCATCACCGCGGTGTAACGGGTACACCGC
>NZ_JBOICG010000772.1:0-12600 GCF_050739995.1 Pseudomonas sp.
GCTGACCCACCGTTATCGCAGGCAAGCCAGCGCCCACATTGGATCGTCGGCGCCTGACAAAACTAGCTTATAGTCACCCTTAAAACGTGTTCAGGAGAGTTTCATGCGTATCGCTTCCCGTGTCATTGGCGGTGTCCTCGCCGTCACCCTGTTGAGTCAACTGACGGCCTGCGGTTCGATCTTCTACCCGGACCGCCGTGGCCAGATCGACGGCAAGATCGACCCGGCGATTGCCGTGCTCGACGCCGTCGGCCTGCTGTTTTATGTGATCCCGGGCCTGATCGCATTCGGCGTGGACTTCGCCACCGGCGCCATCTATTTCGAGCCGGGCAAGACTGCCCAGGTTGATCCGGCGAAACTCCACGAAGCCATCGGCGCCGACGGCAAGGTCGACAACGCCAAGCTGCAAACCATCATCCAGAAAGAAACCGGTCGCAGCTTGCCACTGGATGACCCACGCATGATCCAGTTCAAGGGCAGCGTGCAGCAACTCGCGTCCCTCGGCCTGCAACCTGCCGCCTAAGGATTCGACCCGTCTATGACCAGCAGTCCCGAACACGCCAGGCTCTTGCGCCTGGCCACCCGTGCCTCGGTGGGCGTGGCCTGTGCGCTGATTATCACCAAGGCCATCGCTTGGTGGTTCAGTGGCTCGGTGAGTATGCTCGCCGGGTTGACCGATTCGCTGCTGGATGGCGTGACCTCGCTGCTGAATTTGCTCGCCGTGCATTACGCGCTGCGCCCGGCCGATGACGACCACCGTTATGGACACGGCAAGGCGGAATCCCTGTCGGGCATGGCCCAGGCGCTGTTTATCGCCGGCAGTGCGGTGTTGATCGCATTCCAGGCGTATCAGCGTTTGCAACACCCGGAGCCCGTCGGCGCACCGTGGTTGAGCATTGGCGTGATCATCTTTTCGTTGGTGATGACCGTAGCGCTGCTGATGCTGCAACACCGGGTGATCCGCGAAACCGGCTCCAACGCCGTGCGCGCCGATTCGCTGCACTACCGCTCGGACTTGATGCTCAACGGCAGCATCCTGGTGGCGCTGGTGCTGGCGGGTTTTGGCTACCATCAAGTCGACGCCTGGTTCGGCCTGGGGATTGCCGCCTACATCTTGTGGAGCGCCATCCAGATCGCTCGGGAAAGCTTTGCGGTATTGATGGACGAGGAACTGCCACCAGACGTGAGCCAGCACATGCTGGAGCTGGCCCGTGGTGTACCCGGCGTGCTGGGTGCCCATGACTTGCGCACGCGGATTTCCGGCAGCCATTGGTTTGTGCAGCTGCATCTGGAGTTGCCGGGGGAGTTGACGCTGTCTGTGGCCCACGGCATCAGCGACCAGGCCGCCGATGCCATTCACCAAGCCTACCCGCGTGCCGAAGTGCTGGTGCACGCCGACCCGCGGGAAGTGGTCACGGGCAATAAAACCTAATACTGCACCTGATAGCCGCGACTGGTGAGGCAGTTGCCCTGGGCCTGGCGGTAGGTTTGCACCACTGCCGGGTCGGGGGCGTAGGTGACGGTCCTCGGGTCGAACCCGCTTTGTTGCACTGCCCAGCGATAACAGTCGTAACCGTCTTGTTGCACCTGGGCCGGTGATTGGCCGTTGGCCGGGTAGGCAACCACGTCATAACCATTGCCTTGCGGCGCGGGCGGTGGCGTTGGCACCTCCGTCGGCGGCTGCACCACCACATACTGTTGGGTGCTGCTTTCATAGGTGTAGTAGGCACCCGCCGCGAGGAAGAACAACGCACTGCCCACCCACACTTCCCGTGCGTAGTCCGGCAGGTAATGCACGCGGATGCCGTACGGCGGCGTCACCACCACATAACGCGGGCCTTGCGGGCGATACCAGTAGCCACCGGAAAAAAAGTAGTCCTGGCCACGGTAGGGCACACGGTAATTGCGGTCGGGAAAACGGTCGACGACATAGCCCGGGCGGTATTGCGGGCCAGGGCCCCAGCCGTTGCCATGCCCATCGGGGCGGCCCGGCCAGCGGTGGTCATCGGGACGACCATTATTGAAACCGCCACCGGGACGTGGGCCATTGCCCGATTGCCAATGCTGATTGCCATCGTTACGGCGTGGGATGTCCTGATAGTAGCCCTGGCGCGGCTCCTGGGTTTGCCGGACCGTGTCCGGGCGGCCCTGGATCGGCAGGTTATTCGCCGGCTGCGGCGCTGGCCGAGGCGCTTCGGCGCCTTGCGGCCGGCCTTGCCATTGCCCACGCCCCTGCTGCTCGGGCCGCTCGAAATGCTCATTTTGCGGGCGAGAGGGATTGTTCTCGAAATGCTGATTCTGTGGTCGGGGCTGATTGTTTTCCGGGCGCGGTTGATTGTTCTGCGGACGCGGTTGGTTATTCTGCGGTCGCGGCTGTTCGTTGCCTTGTCGTCCGCCCTCTGCCCCTCTTTCACGCTGACCACCGCCTTCAGAGTGCGGATCATCTGCCATCACTTGTGCGCTGACGGTGACCATCAGCAAACCTACACCTGCCAAACGCCAGATGCGCTTCATGCTATTCCTCACTACGGATTAGGGCCTGGAGTACCCGGCCTCATAACATGAGACTGGAAAAGCCTCACCCGGTTCTGAGACAGGTTATCAGTCACAAGATCTATTTTTGCAGGTAAAACGCGCAGGCAAAGAAAAAGGGGTGACCCGTCGGCCACCCCTTGAGAATTTCGTCCTGGCTCAACGCTTTTGACGTTGGCTCACCTCACGCCGTCTTGTGGACAGTGTGCAGCCTGGAGGCCGGCTCAACCCTGCTGGGGCGGCGGCCGCAGCGGGCCTGATTGGGCTCGCTGGAAGTGGACTGTTGTCCAGGCGGTGATTCTGTTGATAACGATACCCGCGAGTGCCCGGCAGATGATTGCGAAGATTGCGTCAATAAACAGTGCTTGCGCAATTTTTAACCCTTCATAGATAATTCACCGCAATAGTTACGACAAAGGCCAACCCAATGAGCAAGCTTGACCGATACGACCTGAGTATTTTGGCGGAATTGCAGCGCGACGCACGGATCTCCAACCAGGAGTTGGCCGAACGTATCGGCCTGTCGCCGTCACCCTGCTCACGCCGGGTCAAGCAACTGGAGGACGACGGCTACATCGCCCGCCAGGTCGCCCTGCTCGACCGCAAGATGCTGGGCCTGAGCCTCACGGCCTACGTGCTGATCGGCATGGACCGCCACACACCAGAGCGCTTCGAGAACTTCGAAGCAGCCATCCGCACCCTGCCCCAGGTGCTGGAATGCAGTTTGGTCACCGGGATGGACGCTGACTATCAGTTGAAAGTGGTGGTGCCGGATATGGATCACTATCAGAAGCTGCTGCTGGGCCACCTGACCCGCATTGAAGGCGTGACCAGTGTGCGTTCGAGCTTTGTGCTCAACCAGGTGCTCAACAGCACCGAACTGCCCCTGACCCACCTGCGCACCTGAAATCACTGAAGATCGAATGTAGGAACTGGCTTGCCTGCGATAGCCTCACCTCGGGGTAACTGAAAGACCGAGTTGCCTGCATCGCAGGCAAGCCAGCTCCCACATTGACCGCGTCGCGATGCAGATCAATGTTGTGCCAGTGACGCTGCCTTATACTGCCCGCCTGCCCTGTCGGAAAAACTCCCCATGAACAACATCGACCCCGCCCTGTTTGAAGAATGGATGATGACTGGCCTGGTCACCATCCTGATCATTTTCATGGGCTTTATCGTCTGGGACCTGGCGAAAAAGTCCAAAGCCGGCCGCTTTGGCTCGTTCATCCTGTTTTTCGTACTCGGGTTGGGCGTGGCAGCGTTCATCATCAAGAGCGTGGTGATCGGCCTGATCGAATCCGGCGCCTTATAAGCGCGCCGGTACTTCCTTCCACTGACCTTGATCCAGGCCGTCGATCGACCAGTCGCCAATGCGTACCCGCACCAGACGCAAGGTCGGTAACCCAACCGCTGCCGTCATCCGTCGCACTTGGCGGTTGCGCCCTTCACGAATCACCAACTCCAACCAATACGTCGGTACGCTTTTACGAAAGCGCACCGGTGGGTTGCGTGGCCACAACTCGGGCTCATCCAGCAGCCGCGCTTCGGCGGGCAAGGTCATGCCGTCGTTAAGTTCCACACCATCGCGCAAGCGTTGCAGCAATTGTTCGGTGGGTTCGCCTTCGACTTGCACCCAGTAGGTTTTTGCCAGCTTGTGCTTGGGGTCGGCAATCCGCGCCTGTAACTGACCATCGTTGGTCAGCAGCAATAAGCCTTCGCTGTCACGGTCCAGGCGGCCCGCCGGATAGATGCCGGGGATGTCGATAAAATCCTTGAGGGTCGCGCGCCCGCCTTCGTCGCTGAACTGGGTCAACACGTCGAAGGGTTTATTGAACAGGACCAACTTCGGTTCGGCCGGTGGCGCCTTGGCGACACGCCGCGCTGCGGAATACGGAGGTTTCACGCCAGGGCGGCGCGAATCAGGACGGGTGGGACGGGACATGGCAAAGGAACATCTAACGGTCAGGACCGACAATGCTAGTGGCCTGACCGCTAAATGACCATCCCAACCGCTTAGCGGAACGGCGGCTCGTCGAAACTGCGCAGTTTGCGTGAGTGCAGCGAGTTGAGTTCGGTGCGTAGCAAATCCACGGCCTCGATACCGATCTTCAAGTGCTGGCTGACCGCACGCTCATAGAATGCGTTGGCCGAACCGGGCAGCTTGATCTCACTGTGCAGTGGCTTATCCGACACACACAGCAAGGTGCCGTAAGGCACCCGCAAGCGGTAGCCTTGGGCGGCAATGGTGCCGCTTTCCATGTCCACGGCCACGGCGCGGGACAGATTGATCAGCGGCCGTTCCTGGGCCCAGCGCAGTTCCCAGTTGCGGTCGTCGTAGGTCAGCACAGTGCCAGTACGCAGGCGCTTTTTCAGCTCTTCGCCCTTTTCACCGGTGACATTCGCCGCCGCCTGCTGAAGCGCCAACTGCACTTCGGCCAAGGCCGGGATCGGAATGTTCGGCGGTACCACGCGGTCGAGAATCCCGTCGCGACGCATATAGGCGTGGGCCAGTACGTAGTCGCCGATAGTCTGGGATTGGCGCAGGCCGCCGCAGTGGCCGATCATCAACCAGCAATGCGGGCGCAGCACGGCCAAGTGATCGGTGATGTTCTTGGCGTTGGACGGGCCGACGCCGATGTTCACCAGGGTCACGCCGTGGCCGTCAGCGGCCTGCAGGTGATAGGCCGGCATCTGGTAGCGGTGCCAGACCACGCCCGCCGCAATGGCCGAGGCTTCGCCGTGGTCCATGCTTTTGTCGATCACCACGTTGCCCGGCAGCACCATGCGGATAAAGCGTGGGTCGCTGCGCAGTTGTTCCAGGCCATGCAAGATGAACTGGTCGACATAGCGATGGTAGTTGGTCAGCAGAATCCACGGCTGCACATGGCGCCAGTCGCTGCCGGTGTAATGCACCAGGCGGCGCAGGGAAAAGTCCACGCGGGCCGCATCGAACAGCGCCAGGGGGAGCGGATCAGTGTTTTCCCAATCGTAGAGGCCATCGGCGATACCGTCAGTGGCCGCGGACAGGTCGGTGCTGGGGAACACACGGGCGAGGGTCGCAGCGGTAACGCCGGAGCCGGCCAGTTCGTCGCCCTGCTCCACCACATAGGGGTACGGAATGTTCTGCTGGCTGACGCCCACTTCCACCGTCACGGTGAAGTCGTGCATCAGCGGCACCAGTTGCTCCAGCAGATACTTACGGAACGCCGCAGGATGGGTGACGGTAACGCTGTAGGTTCCCGGCAACTGGACCTTGGCATAAGCCCGGGTGGTCTGTGGCACTTCACCGTGGCAATGGTAGGTCAGGCGCAATTCAGGGTAGCGAAACAGCGCGCGTTGTTCGGCGTCGGGTTCGACGCGGTCCTTGAGGTATTGCTTGAGGGCCTGATTGAGCGCGCCGGTAGCACGCTCATGAAGAGCCGCCAGCCGATCCACGGCTTCTTCAGCGGTTTGAACGACAACAAAAGCTTCGGTCACGGTAAGCATCCTGTGTTCTGACTTGCAGACCTTTATCTTGCCTGTATCCCTGTCAGACGCAAACTTTGAATTGGAGTGACCTCTCAAGATGGGTGCAATCCCTGTGGGAGCCGGGCTTGCCCGCGATGGCGGTGGGTCAGTCAGCAATACTGTGGCTGATGGACCGCTATCGCAGGCAAGCCAGCTCCCACATTTTTGACCGAGTGTGGTCAGAGGGTTGGTGTTGAGCGGGCGACGATGGCTTCTACATCCACCCCGCGCGGCAAGGTGCCATACACTCGACCGGACGACTCACCCAAACGGCTGGCAATAAACCCATCACTGACCGCCGCATTCCCCGCCTCCAACAGCAGCTTTGCCTGTAAGCCCACGGCAATATCCTCGGTCAGTTGCCGCGCGCGGTATTGGATATCCTGGGTGTCCATGAACGCGGACTTCAACTGTTCGATATGCCGCGCCAGTTGCTTATCGCCATGACCATCGCCCAGTTCGACAAACAACGCCTCCAGCACGCCCGGTTCTTTGGACAGCGCCCGCAGCACGTCCAGGCATTGCACATTGCCGGAACCTTCCCACGTTGAATTCACCGGTGCCTCACGGTAAAGGCGCGGCAGGATACTGTCCTCGACATACCCGGCACCGCCCATGCACTCGGCGGCTTCGTTGATCATCGCCGGCGCGCGCTTGCAGATCCAATACTTACCCACCGCCGTCACCAACCGGGCGAACTTGGCCTCCTGCTCGTCATCGAGATGGTCCAAAGCCCGCCCCATGCGCAGGCTCAGCGCCAGGGAGGCCTCACTCTCCAGGGCCAGGTCGGCCAGTACGTTTTGCATCAGCGGCTGTTCACTCAGCACGCGGCCACCGACCGTGCGATGGGCGCAATGATGGCTGGCCTGGGTCAATGCCTGGCGCATCAAGGCACTGGAGCCGACCATGCAATCGAAGCGGGTCATGGCAACCATCTCAATGATCGTCGGCACGCCTCGACCTTCCTCACCGACCATCCAGGCCAAGGCGCCACGAAACTCCACTTCGCTGGAGGCATTGGAGCAGTTGCCGAGTTTGTTTTTCAGGCGTTGGATATAGAACTCGTTGCGCGTGTCATCCGGGCGATGCCTTGGCAGCAGGAAACATGTGAGGCCCTTGTCGGTCTGGGCCAGGGTCAGGAATGCATCGCACATCGGCGCCGAGCAGAACCACTTGTGCCCAACCAGCTCATAGGCTTGCCCGGGGCCGCCCGCGCCCACCGGATAAGCACGGGTGGTGTTGGCGCGAACATCGGTGCCGCCTTGTTTCTCGGTCATGGCCATGCCGATAGTGGCACCGGCCTTGTGAGCGATGCCGATGTTACGCGGGTCGTATTGGGTACTGAGAATTTTCGGCAGCCAGGTCTGCGCCAGGTCCGGTTGCAGGCGCAGCGCCGGCACACAGGCGAAGGTCATGGTCAGCGGGCAACCGGTGCCGGCTTCGGCCTGGCTGTGCAAGTAGGTCATCGCGGCGCGAGCCACATGGGCGCCGGGCTGCGGATGAGCCCACGGCAACGACGGTAGGCCATGTTCGACGGCGGTGCGCATCAGTTCATGATAAGCCGGGTGAAACTCCACGAGGTCGATGCGATGGCCGTAACGGTCATGACTGCTGAACACCGGCTTGTTCTGGTTCGCCAAGAACCCGGCCTCCATCAACGGCCCACCCGCCAGCGCACCGTAGGCATCGATCCGCGCCTGCGCCCAACCGGCACCAAAGCGGCGCGACCAGTCTTGCAGGGGCAAGTCGATGCGATACAGGTTGGTGCCGTCCAGGGAAGGCGGCTGGTTGGTGACGTCGTGGGTTTCGGCGAACTGATGCAGGTTCATGACGGGCCTCCTGGAATAAAGGCCACGTGAAGTTGGGGCCTGAATTTCAGTTAAGCACCGTCAGCTCGCTTAAAAAAGTGGCATACGCGCCGAATGCCCGGCGCTTTCGCCCTCTACCACGCACAACACGCGACGCTCCAACACCGCCTGCAGCGCGTCAAACCGCACCGGTTTTGTTAGACGGTCGCTGACACCCACACCGTGACAACGCTCACGCTCCGGTGCCTGCAACGAGGTACTCAGGGCGATCACCGGCAGCTCACCACATCCCGGCAATGCACGAATCTGACAGCACAACGAGAAACCCCCTTCAGGCACATCCAGCAGCACGGCATCGAAGGTTTCGTCTTGCAGGATCGCCAGGGCTGACGGGCCGCAGTCCACGCTTTTCACCCGGTAACCGAGCTTGAGCAACATACCGCGCACCGCCAGTTGGCCCACACTGTTGTCATCCACCAATAGCACCGCGCAATCCTGGGGGGCACGCTGGCGCGCAGGTGTGGTTCTTACCTCGGGCGGCACGCCGTCGACTTCCATCTCCAACTGGAACCGGCTGCCTTTACGCGGTTCGGAATGATGGGTGAGACGCCCGCCCAGCAGTTCAATCAGTTGTCGGCAAATCGCCAAACCGATACCCAGGCCGCCATATTCTCGGGTCGTCGAGCCATCGAGCTGGAAGAAGCGTTGGTACAGCGTGGCCTCATCAAGGAAGGCAAAGCCGATTCCTGTGTCAGTCACGATAAAGCTCAAGCGTAGGCTGCCATCCGCGTGAGGCACACCTACCACGCGCAGGCGCACGCTGCCTTCGTGGGTGAACTTGAAGGCATTGTCCAGCAGGCAATCCAGGCACTGAGTGAGTTTGCCGGCGTCGCCGATCACGCGGTCCGGCAACTCATCCGCCACATCAATGGAGAACTCCAGGCGCTTGCTCTGGGCGCTGGCGCTGAATTGCTGGCGTAAGGTATCAAGGGTGCCACGCAGGCTGAATGTCTGGGGTTGGGCGGTAAGGCGCCCGGCTTGCAACTCGGTCAGGGTGAGAATGCCGTTGACCATGCGCATCATGTCTCGCGCCGAACCGGCCGCCGTTTGCTGGTACTGCGCCAAGTCGTGGTCCAGCGGCACGGTTTGCATCAGTTCCAGGGAGCCAATCACACCATTCATCGGTGTGCGCAATTCGTGGGTCAAGGTAGCGAGGAATTCATCCTTGAGACGGTTGCTGCGGGCCAGTTGCTGGTTGAGCACCTCAAGCTTCTGGCTGGCGTCAAAGAGGATTTTCGCCTGCTGCTCGCGCATGCCATTGATACGGTCCGCCAACGCCAGGGACAGCAGCGCCACCTCGATAGCCGAGCCCAACTGGCTGGCGTACATCGTCAGGAATACATTGGGCAGATAGCCCAGCACCATCATGGTGTTGACCACCCCGCCCAGCAGGAACGCCGACCAGGCAATGATGAAATAACGCGCCATGCGCTGGCCGCAGAACCAAGCCTTGATGGCCGCAACAAAGATGGTCACGGTAAACACCAGCGCCAGAGCGGTCGCCAGGCGCAAGGCCACCGCATAGCTGGTCAGCAGCGCCAGCACCATCACCACCCCACCGCAGGCCGCCAGCGCCAGCAACATCCGGTTGATCCAACGGCTATGCTGTGCGGTGTGCAGGAAGCTGCGCGCAAACAGGCTGCCGAACAGCGCCGCCGAGCCGATCAGAAACGGCACCGCCGCATTCGCCCACCATGGGTCGTTCGGCCAGAAATACTCCACGGCCACGCCATTGACCGACAATTGGTACAGACCGAACGAGGCTATGTAGAGGATGTAATAGAGGTAGCTGGTGTCACGCACGCTCAGGTAGATGAACAGGTTGTAGACCAGCATGCCCAGCAATACACCATAGATGGCCCCGAGCACATACAGGCGCAGTGGCTGCTGTTCCAAATAAGCGGTGCCGGACCAGAGCGTCAGCGGCGCCTGGATCGAACCCTCGCTTTGCAGCCTCAGGTACACGGTTTCCTTTTGGCCAGGCACGAAGTCGAGCTTGAACAGGTAGTTGCTCTGGCGCACCTCACGGCTGGAAAACGGCAACGCACTGCCGGTGCGGGTGGTCAGCCGGTAGTTGCCGGTACCGTCGTTCTGGTACAGGTCCAGATGATTCAGCGGCGGGTAGGCCAGTTCCAGGAGCCAGGCACGGGGTTCTTTGGCGACGTAATGCAGGTCGACTTTGAGCCAGAACACCGAGCGCGAATAGCCGGCATTGAGGGTGGCTTTGTCGTGGGTCTTGAATTGGGCGGCGTAAGCGGGGGAGCTGACTTCAGCAATGGTGAGGGTATTAGTGGGGTCTTCGAGCACTTGCATGACCCGGCCCAGCGGCAGGCTTCGAGTCTCCTGATCGAAGTCGACGGCGTTGGCGAGCATCGGCAGCCCGCACAACAATAAGATCAGCAAATAGCGCATAGAGCCCCAGCGTGGCCTGTCCGGTTATGTCAAAAGCCCCCCATTCCTTTTGAGTAGACGTATACCGGCGATACCGTAAGTTGTTTCGATCCACTCTAGCATAGCCGGTAAAGGCCATTGGACACTATTGAAATAATTTTTTGAAAGGCTCTAGATCGCGGCTTTCGGCGATTTTTTTGGCCATCGACTGGGTAGCCTCCGAGGGCTTTCGCGCATGAAATTCCCCCCTCGCCCAACAGCCACGCAAAAAGCGTTTGGTGGTAAGCTCGCGCACCATGAATATCTACAGCTCTCGCCCCGTTGTCCTCTGTCTCTCCGGCCACGACCCCAGTGGTGGCGCCGGCTTGCAGGCAGATATCGAAGCCCTGCTCGCCCAAGGTTGTCATGCGGCCCCGGCCGTCACCGCCCTGACCGTGCAGAACACCGTCAACGTCAGCGATTTCCGCGTGCTCGACCGTGAGTGGGTATTGGCCCAGGCCAATGCCGTGCTCAGCGACTCCGAGGTGGCGGCGGTCAAGCTGGGCATGCTCGGTTCCACCGCGATGGTCGACACTGTGGTCGAACTGCTGCAGGCGCACCCGCACCTGCCGGTGGTGTGCGATCCGGTGCTACGCGCGGGCGGCGGCGGCAGCCTGGGCAAGGACGAAGTCGGCTACGCGATGCGCGAGCGGTTGCTGCCGCTGTCGCTGATCGCCACGCCGAACCTGCCTGAAGCACGCATCCTCGCCGAGCTGCCTGATGGTACGGCGGACGAATGCGCCGAGAAGCTGTTGCCCTATATCAAGCACCTGCTGATCACTGGCGGCCATGGTGACGAGCACGAGGTGCACAATCGCCTGTACAGCCGCGACGGTACGCGCCAGACCTTTACCTGCCAGCGCTTGCCCGGCAGTTATCATGGCTCGGGTTGCACGCTGGCCAGTGCGCTGGCCGGTCGGATCGCCCAGGGCGAAGGCTTGGTCAGCGCCGTGCAATCGGCACTCAACTACACTTGGCGCACCTTGCGTGACGCCGAACAACTCGGCCAGGGCCAGTTCGTGCCGCGCCGGCTGCCGCTGGATTTCTGCTCGTAACTTTCTGTTCTTAAAAGCAAGAGGCCTGCCCGATGAAACTACGTGGCCTGTATGCCATTACCGACAGCCAACTGTTGGCCGGCAAATTCCTCGCCTACGTCGAAGCGGCGTTGGACGGCGGCGTGACCCTGTTGCAGTACCGCGACAAAAGCAGCGACGAAGCGCGGCGCCTGCGTGAGGCCGAAAAGTTGCGAGAGCTGTGCTCACGCTACAAGACCCAGCTGATTATCAATGATGACGCCGAACTGGCCGCACGCCTCGGCGTCGGCGTGCACCTGGGCCAGACCGATGGCCCGCTGACGCCGGCCCGTGCGCTGCTCGGTTCCAAGGCCATCATCGGCGCCACCTGCCACAGCCAGATTGAGCTGGCGGAGCAGGCCGCCAAGGAAGGCGCCAGCTATGTCGCTTTTGGTCGCTTCTTCAATTCCAACACCAAGCCCGGCGCACCCGCGGCTACCGTCGACATGCTGGCCCAGGCCCGCACGCGATTGCAGTTGCCGATCTGCGTGATCGGCGGCGTCACCCTGGAAAACGCCGAGCCGCTGGTGGCCCACGGCGCCGACCTGCTCGCCGTGGTGCACGGCCTGTTTGGTGCCGACAGCACCCAGGAAGTCACACGCCGCGCCCGTGCCTTCAACGCCCTTTTCAAGATTTGATTTCAGAGAGCCCAATCATGTCCCGTTCCGAAACGCTGTTTGCCAATGCCCAGAAACACATCCCCGGCGGTGTGAACTCCCCCGTGCGTGCGTTCAAGAGCGTGGGCGGCACGCCGCTGTTCTTCAAGCACGCCGAAGGCGCCTACGTCACCGACGAAGATAACAAGCGCTATGTGGACTACGTCGGCTCCTGGGGCCCGATGATCCTCGGCCATAGCCACCCGGACGTGCTCGACGCCGTGCGCAAGCAACTGGAACACGGCCTGTCTTATGGCGCGCCGACCGCCATGGAAACCGAGATGGCCGACCTGGTGTGCAGCATTGTGCCGTCGATGGAAATGGTGCGCATGGTCAGCTCCGGCACCGAAGCCACCATGAGTGCAATCCGCCTGGCCCGTGGCTTCACCGGCCGCGACAGCATCATCAAGTTCGAAGGCTGCTACCACGGCCATTCCGACAGCCTGCTGGTGAAAGCCGGTTCCGGCCTGTTGACCCAAGGCGTGCCAAGCTCTGCCGGTGTGCCGGCAGCGTTCGCCAAGCACACCCTGACCC
>NZ_JBOICG010000773.1:0-2379 GCF_050739995.1 Pseudomonas sp.
CCCCGGCACCTGTGGTTGCGGACAAAGACAAGACTAAGGTTGAAGCGGCCGCGCCAACCGCAGGTACGTCCCAAAAGGACAGTCTGGAAAAAGCGGTCACCGATATTAAAGAATTCGTACAAGCAGCCCAGCGCAATCTGGACTTTTCCATTGATGACTCTACCCACAGGGTTGTGGTCAAGGTCATTGCCACCGACACCGGTGAAGTGATCCGGCAGATTCCTTCGGAAACTGCCTTGAAACTGGCACAGAGCCTGGCCAGCGCCAGTCATGTGTTGTTTGACGACAAGGCTTGAGCTGGCATGAAATTTGTTGCTGTCAGCACTTGAAGCGTTGTTCGTCAAGATAACGGCAGCCACCGGAATAGGAGAAAGGTAATGGCGGGTACAACGATTACTGGCGTTGGGTCGGGTTTCGACACCCAGGCGATTGTGAAGTCCCTGGTGGATGCCGAACGAGCGCCGAAGCAGGCGCAGATCAACCTCCAGTCGCAAAAGGCGACCACTCAGTTGTCGTCGATCGGCAAGATCCAGGCAGCCCTGGATGCCTTTCGCGGTGCGCTGGCCAACATGGGCACCGATAACAGTTTCAGTGGCTTGACCGGTACGTCTTCGGACGAGAAAGTCGCCACCATGACCGCCAACCAAGGAGCTGCGAACGGTAGCTTCTCGCTGGTCGTCAACCAGTTGGCGACACCTTCGAAGCTGTCGACCAAGAGTTATGCCGGTGGCCAGTCGACGGTCGTGAACAATGGCACCAGCGCAACAACGCTAACGATCAGCCAGTCGGGCAAGAACTTCGACTTGAGTGTGCCGGCCGGTGCGACCCTGCAGCAGGTACGTGACTCGATCAACTCGCAGTTCGGTACTGCCGGCTTGAGTGCCAACATCCTCACCGACTCCAACGGTTCGCGTCTTATCCTGACCTCCACTAATGGTGGGGTCGGTTCGGACCTGACAATGTCGGGTAATTCCGGGATCGATACGGGTTACACGGTGGTCAGCCCACCTCAGAATGCCAAGTACACGATCGACGGCATTGCTGCGGAATCCAAGACCAATAGCATCACCGATGCTGTGAGTGGTGTGAGTATCAAGTTGCTGTCGCTGTCGCCCACCGCCACGGCCAATGATCAGAGCCCGAATCCGGTTCGTACGGCCCTGACCATCTCCGTCACCACTAGCACCACCGCCCTGAAATCTGGGGTCAAGGGCTTTGTCGACACCTACAATGCCTTGCTCAAGGCCATGAACGCCGAGACCAAGGTCACCAAGGATGCGGCCGGTAACTCTATCGCTGCCACCTTGACCGGCGACTCGACCATGCGCAGCTTGCAGGCGGCCATCCGCAACGAGTTCAACGCGCTGTCCGGCAACGGTACCCTGAAGTCCCTGGCCCAGTTCGGTGTCACGACCGACCAGGACACCGGCGCGCTGAGCATTGACGCCAAGCAGTGGGACAAGGCCGTCCTGACCAACGCCGCTGACATCAACAGTATTTTCAGCGGCAAGGACGGCTTGCTTGCGCGTCTGACGACGGCGACCGATGGCTATGCCAAGGCCACCACCGGTATTCTGGCGACGCGTTCGGCGTCGTTGTCGGACAGCCTGAAAGACCTGAACAAACAGCAGACTGCCCTGGATGACCGTCTGACGACCATGCAAGACGCCTTGACCCGCAAGTACACGGCCATGGATACCCTGGTGGCGCAGTTGCGCCAGCAGAGCAACAGCATCCTCGGTACGCTCAACGCGATCAGTAATTCGAAAAGCAGCAGCAGCTGATTGAGCGCGTAAAAAAAGCCCGGGTCCGTTGACCTGGGCTTTGTTCTTTCTGAGATCGTCGGGTTAAAGTTTTTTGCGACCCAGTCGACATAATGGTTACTGAAAACCTTCTCGCTGTTGCCTGTCACGAGGTAGAAACATGAATCCCATGAGAGCCCTTCGCCAATACCAGAAGGTCAATTCCCATGCCCAGATCTCCGAAGCCAGCCCGCACCGCCTGGTGCAAATGCTGATGGAGGGCGGGCTCGACCGCATGGCGCAGGCCAAAGGTGCGTTGGCGCGTGGTGATATCGCCGCGAAGGGCCTGATGCTGGGCAAGGCCGTCGACATCCTCATTGGACTTCGTGATGGACTGAGTGCGGAAAAAAGCGACAACAAGGAATACGTTCAGCAGTTGGAAGGTTTGTACGTGTACATGACCAACCGTCTGATGGAAGCCAATCTGCACAACGATGCCGACATGATCGACGAAGTCGCCCGTTTGCTGATTACCGTGAAGGAAGGCTGGGATGCCATCGGCGCGCCACAAGGCGCTGCACAATAAGGCCAAGCGGCCTTGAGGAACACGTCATGAGCCAAGCATTGCAACGCATTG
>NZ_JBOICG010000774.1:0-7566 GCF_050739995.1 Pseudomonas sp.
TTTCGCGGTTTTCACACTGTAAAAGGGGGCGCCGGCTTCCTCCAGCTCAACGAGCTGGTGGAGTGCTGCCACATCGCCGAGAACGTGTTCGACATCCTGCGCAAGGGTGAGCGTCACGTTGATTCGGAATTGATGGACGTGATTCTCGAAGCGCTGGATGCGGTCAACGGCATGTTCAGTGAAGTGCGCGATCGCGCACCGATCACCGCTGCCACCCCGGAACTGCTGGCCGCCCTGGCGCGCCTGGCGGAACCGGCCGACACCTCGGCTGCGCCCGTGGTTCAAGCGGAACCTGAGCCTGTGGTGGAAGCCGAGCCGGATGTCACGGACAGCGAGTTCGAGCAACTGCTCAACTCTCTCAGCGCCGTGAAGGCCGAGGCTGAAGCACCGCAAGCGGCCACTGCGCCTGCCGTGCCGACCAGCGAAGACATCACCGACGCCGAATTCGAATCCTTGCTCGACCAGTTGCACGGCAAGGGCCAGTTCGCCGCCGACGCCGTGGCGCCTGCTGCTGCCACCGAAGCCCCTGCCGGCTCGGCCAACACCGACATTACCGACGACGAATTCGAAGCGTTGCTCGACCAACTGCACGGCAAAGGCACGTTCGTGGCCGACGCCTTGCCGGAAGTCGCCGCCACCGCCGCCAGCGTTGTTGTACCGGCGGCTACTCCCGAACCTGCCGGCGACGGGCTGATTTCCGATCACGAATTCGAAGCCTTGCTCGACGAGTTGCACGGCAAGGGCAAGTTCAGCGAAGTGGCCCCGGCGGCTGCTGCGACGGCTACCCCCGTGGCGGCCAAGCCGGCGCCCGCCAAAGCCGCCACACCTGCGGCCGCCAAGCCCGCACCCGCTGCGGCCCCGGCACCTGCGCGTGCCGCCGCTGCACCCGTGGCCGAAAAGCCTGCCAGCGAAGCCGAAACCACCGTGCGTGTGGACACGGCGCGGCTGGACGACATCATGAACATGGTCGGTGAACTGGTGCTGGTGCGTAACCGCCTGGTGCGCCTGGGCCTGAACAGTGGCGACGAAGCCATGCAGAAGGCCGTGTCGAACCTCGACGTGGTCACCGCCGACCTGCAAACCGCCGTGATGAAAACGCGGATGCAGCCGATCAAGAAAGTCTTCGGCCGCTTCCCTCGGTTGGTTCGCGATCTGGCGCGCCAGCTCAAGAAAGAGATCAACCTGGAACTGGTGGGCGAAGAAACCGATCTCGACAAAAACCTCGTCGAGGCCCTGGCCGACCCGCTGGTCCACTTGGTGCGCAACGCCGTCGACCACGGCGTCGAAACCCCGGAAGAGCGCGAAGCCGCGGGCAAGTCCCGTAACGGCAAGGTGATTCTGGCGGCCGAACAGGAAGGCGACCATATCCTGCTGTCGATCACCGATGACGGCAAAGGCATGGACCCGACCGTCTTGCGCAACATCGCGGTCAAGCGCGGTGTGATGGACAAGGACGCCGCCGACCGCCTGACCGACACCGAGTGCTACAACCTGATCTTCGCCCCGGGTTTCTCGACCAAGACCGAGATTTCCGACGTGTCCGGCCGTGGCGTCGGCATGGACGTGGTGAAGACCAAGATCAGCCAGCTCAACGGCTCGATCAATATCTACTCGACCAAGGGCCAGGGCTCGAAGATCGTGATCAAGGTGCCGTTGACCTTGGCGATCATGCCGACCCTGATGGTGATGCTGGGCAACCAGGCGTTCGCTTTCCCGTTGGTCAACGTCAACGAGATCTTCCACCTCGACCTGTCGCGCACCAACGTGGTGGACGGCCAGGAAGTGGTGATCGTGCGCGACAAGGCATTGCCCCTGTTCTATCTCAAGCGCTGGCTGGTTGCGTCGGCAGCCCATGAAGAGCAGCGCGAAGGCCATGTGGTGATTCTGTCCGTGGGTACCCAGCGCATCGGCTTTGTGGTCGATCAACTGGTCGGCCAGGAAGAAGTCGTCATCAAGCCTTTGGGCAAAATGCTGCAGGGAACCCCGGGCATGTCGGGTGCGACCATTACCGGTGACGGTCGGATCGCACTGATTCTCGATGTTCCGAGCATGCTCAAGCGTTACGCCGCACGGCGTATTTGATTCTGGTGGGGCTTCGGCGGTATTGCCTGCCCCGCCTAACGGAGTGTTTATGGCAGTCAAGGTCCTGGTGGTGGACGATTCGGGTTTCTTCCGCCGCCGCGTCTCGGAAATTCTTTCCGCCGATCCAACCATCCAGGTGGTCGGCACGGCCACCAACGGCAAAGAGGCGATCGATCAGGCCATGGCGTTGAAGCCGGACGTGATCACCATGGACTACGAGATGCCGATGATGGATGGCATCACCGCAGTGCGGCACATCATGCAGCGCTGCCCGACGCCGGTATTGATGTTTTCTTCGCTGACCCACGAAGGCGCCCGGGTCACCCTGGATGCGTTGGACGCTGGGGCGGTGGACTTCCTGCCGAAGAATTTCGAAGACATCTCGCGCAACCCCGAGAAGGTCAAGCAGATGCTGTGCGAGAAGGTGCACAGCATTTCCCGCAGTAACCGTCGAAGCCTGTTCAGCACCCCTGCGCCCGCACCTGTTGCGGCACCCGCGCCGACGACATCCTCGTTTGCACGGCCAGCCCCTGCACCCGTGGCGCGGCCAGCGGTGGCGCCCGTGCGCGCCTCGGCACCGAGCGCTCATTCGCCTGCGCCCAAGCGCAAAGCCTACAAGCTGGTGGCTATCGGTACGTCCACTGGCGGCCCGGTTGCCCTGCAACGCGTGCTGACCCAACTGCCGGCCAACTTCCCGGCGCCGATCGTGTTGGTGCAGCACATGCCCGCCGCGTTTACCAAGGCCTTCGCTGAACGCCTGGACAAGCTCTGCCGTATCAGCGTCAAGGAGGCCGAAGACGGCGACATCCTGCGTCCTGGCCTGGCGTTGCTGGCCCCTGGCGGCAAACAGATGATGGTGGATGGCCGTGGCGCGGTGAAAATCCTGCCGGGCGACGAACGCCTGAACTACAAACCGTGTGTGGACATCACCTTCGGTTCGGCGGCCAAGTCCTACGGCGACAAAGTTCTGGCGGTGGTGCTCACCGGCATGGGCGCCGATGGCCGTGAAGGTGCGCGCCTGCTCAAGCAGGGTGGCAGTGCGATCTGGGCTCAGGATGAAGCCAGCTGCGTGATCTATGGCATGCCCATGGCCATCGTCAAGGCTGACCTGGCCGACGCGGTGTATAGCCTGGACGACATCGGCAAGCATCTGGTGGAGGCGTGCCTCTGATGGATGTCCTGAGCCTGATCGGCATCACCCTGGCGTTTGTCGCGATCATCGGCGGCAACTTCCTCGAAGGCGGCCACCTTGGCGCCTTGGCCAACGGCCCGGCGGCGCTGATCGTGATCGGCGGTACCGTGGGCGCAGCGTTGTTGCAGTCGCCGTTGAGTTCGTTCAAGCGTGCCATGCAGATTCTGGTGTGGATCATTTTCCCGCCGCGCGTCGACCTGCCGGGTGGCATCGATCGCGTGGTCAACTGGAGCCTCACCGCCCGCAAGGAAGGCCTGTTGGGCCTGGAAGGCGTGGCCGATGCCGAGCCCGACAGCTATGCACGCAAAGGCCTGCAATTGCTGGTCGACGGCGCCGAGCCGGAAGCCATCCGCAGCATCCTCGAAGTGGATTTCTACACTCAGGAAAGCCGCGACATCAATGCCGCCAAAGTCTTTGAAAGCATGGGCGGCTATGCGCCGACCATCGGCATCATCGGTGCGGTGATGGGCCTGATCCATGTGATGGGCAACCTGGCCGATCCGTCGCAACTGGGCAGCGGCATTGCCGTGGCCTTCGTCGCAACTATCTATGGTGTCGCGAGTGCCAACCTGGTGCTGTTGCCGGTGGCGAGCAAGCTCAAGTCGATCGCCATGCGCCAGTCGCGTTACCGGGAGATGTTGCTGGAAGGCCTGCTGTCGATTGCCGAGGGCGAAAACCCTCGCTCCATCGAATTGAAGCTTCAGGGCTTCATGGATTGATGGGAGGGATTGTCTGTGAGCCGTCGCCGCCGCGAGCCTGAAGAACACGTTAACCACGAGCGGTGGCTGGTGTCCTACGCGGACTTCATCACCTTGCTGTTCGCGTTTTTCGTGGTGATGTATTCCATCTCGTCGATCAACGAAGGCAAGTACAAAGTCATTTCCCAGGCGCTGATCGGCGTGTTCAACGACACCGACCGCTCGGTCAAGCCGATACCCATTGGCGATGAACGGCCCAAGACCGTGACCCCGGCCAAGCCGCTGGTCAACGACAGCGATGAAGTCGCCGCCGGCATCGGTGGCACCAGCGACCCGCTGAAAAGCATCGCCGACGATATCAGCGCCGCGTTTGGCGACCTGATCAGCTCCAACCAGATGACCGTGCGCGGCAATGAGCTGTGGGTGGAAATCGAGCTCAATTCCAGCCTGCTGTTCGCCAGCGCCGATGCCATGCCGAGCGATCAGGCGTTCACCATCATCGACAAGGTGGCGGCGATCCTCAAGCCGTTTGAAAACCCGATCCACGTTGAGGGTTTTACCGACAACTTTCCGATCAGCACCGCGCAGTACCCCACCAACTGGGAGCTGTCATCCGCCCGCGCTGCAAGCATTGTGCGCATGTTGGCGATGCAGGGCGTGAACCCTGGGCGCCTGGCGTCGGTGGGCTATGGTGAGTTTCAGCCGGTGGCCAACAATGCGACGGCCGAAGGCCGCGCACGCAACCGCCGTGTGGTACTGGTAGTGTCACGTAATCTGGACGTACGCCGTAGCCTGACCGGTACGGGGACGGCTAATGCAACACCGGATGCAGCATTGAAGCGGGCTGGCACACAAACTGCACCGCCCGTGGTTAAGCCGCCGGTTCGGCAGGGCAGCGTCAATTCCCCGTCACTGGCTCAATAATGTATGCAATGTCTCGGTCGCGCTTGTGCCCACCGGGAGGAACCAACTGAATGAGAGTCTGGGCAGTTGCCAATCAAAAAGGTGGGGTCGGCAAGACCACCACCTCCATCGCCTTAGCCGGCTTGCTGGCCGAGGCGGGCAAGCGTGTGGTCGTGGTCGACCTCGACCCCCATGGCTCCATGACCAGCTATTTCGGCTACGACCCGGATGCGCTGGAACACAGCTGCTACGACCTGTTCCTGCACAAGGGCAGCGTGCCGGCCGACTTGCCTGGGCAATTGCTGCTGCCCACCAGTAACGACAGCATTTCCCTGCTGCCGTCGAGCACCGCCTTGGCCACCCTTGAACGCCAGTCGCCAGGGCAGAGCGGCCTGGGCCTGGTCATCGCCAAGACCCTGGCGCAACTGTGGCAGGACTTCGATTACGCGATCATCGACAGCCCGCCGTTGCTCGGCGTGCTGATGGTCAACGCCTTGGCGGCCAGCCAGCAACTGGTGATCCCGGTGCAAACCGAGCACTTGGCGGTCAAGGGCCTGGAGCGCATGGTCAGTACCCTGGCGATGATCAACCGTTCGCGTAAACAGGCGCTGCCGTTCAGCATCGTGCCGACGTTGTTCGACCGCCGCACCCAAGCGTCCCTCGGTACCTTGCGTGTACTGCGTGATGCCTACCCGGACACCATCTGGAACGGCTATATCCCGGTGGACACGCGCCTGCGTGACGCCAGCCGCGCGGGCCTGACGCCTTCGCAGTTCGATGGCAAAAGCCGTGGCGTGCTGGCTTACCGCGCATTGCTCAAGCATCTGCTGGCCCAGCAGCTTGTGGCGCAGGTGGCGTGATGATCCGTCCCATCGAACTCAAGACCCGGCCGCAACTGGCGCTGGAATCCTACCTGGATGCCTTGCTGCAGGATGCGACCGCGGAAGAATTGCCGGAACCTCTGCTGGTGCTTGAGCCGGTAGTCGAGCAGGAAAGCACGCTGGATGAGTTCCAGCTGGCCGTCTTGGAAGAGCAGGCCCGTGACGCCCATGTTGTGGTCGCTCCAGTAGCGGTGCCGGTGGCGACGCCAGTCGAGCCGGTTGTCGTAGCGCCGGTGGTGGTCGAGCCCGTTGTGGACGTGCACCTGCCGCCGAGCATCACACCGCCGCCGCAGACCGGTGACGGCCGTCCGTCGTGGGCCGCTGAGCCGTTCGAATGCCTGTTGTTCGACGTCGCCGGGCTGACCCTGGCGGTGCCGCTGGTGTGCCTGGGTTCTATCTATTCCCTGGAAGGCCAGGAGTTGACGCCGCTGTTCGGGCAACCGGAGTGGTTCCTCGGCATCCTGCCCAGCCAGGCCGGCAACCTCAAGGTGCTGGATACCGCACGCTGGGTCATGCCTGATCGCTACCGCGATGACTTTCGCCAGGGCTTGCAATACGTGATCTCGGTGCAGGGCTACGAGTGGGGGCTGGCAGTGCATCAAGTCAGCCGCTCGTTGCGCCTGGATCCGAACGAAATCAAATGGCGCAGCCACCGTGGCCAACGGCCTTGGCTGGCGGGTACCGTGATCGAACATATGTGTGCGTTGCTCGACGTCGCCGAATTGGCCGAGTTGATCGCCAGCGGTGCCGTCAAGACGATGGCGCAGAACCAACGCAGTTGATTGAACAATAAGGGCCGCACGCGAGTGCGATCTTGCTACGTACATACGCCGGGTAAATCGGCATTTGAAGGGGTCCGAGGAATGAACAAGTCAGCATCTGCACAAGGTTTGGTCGATGATCCAATCCTGCAATGGGTAACCTTCAAACTGGACAACGAGTCCTATGGCATCAACGTGATGCGCGTGCAGGAAGTGCTGCGCTACACCGAGATCGCCCCGGTGCCGGGTGCACCCAGCTACGTGCTGGGCATCATCAACCTGCGCGGCAACGTGGTGACGGTGATCGACACCCGCCAGCGCTTTGGCCTGGTGCCGACGGAAGTCAACGACAACACCCGTATCGTGATCATCGAAGCCGACAAGCAAGTGGTCGGGATCATGGTCGACAGCGTGGCTGAAGTGGTTTACCTGCGCCAGTCGGAAGTGGAAACCGCACCGAACGTGGGCAACGAAGAATCCGCCAAGTTTATCCAGGGCGTGTGCAACAAGAACGGCGAACTGCTGATTCTGGTTGAGCTGGACAAGATGATGAGCGAAGAAGAATGGTCGGAACTGGAGAGCATCTGATTGTTCTTCGAGGCGGCGGTGATTGTCCTGGCCCTGTTGTGGGTCGGGACCTTGGCTTTCCTGCTGCGCTACATGCGCCAGCAACGGGAGTTGGCCCAGCAGCAAGCTGAGCGCGATGCCGTGCGTGATCGGCGCATCATCGATTTGGTCAAGCGGGTTGATCACTTCCAGCAGAGTGCGGTGAAGGTGGGGGATGAGGTGCATGAACTGCGCGCGATCCTCGGGCCGTTGCCGGATAAGCTGGCGCAGATTGAACAGCGTGATCCTACCAGTCTGTCATTCGCTCAAGCGGCGAAGTTGGTGGGGATGGGGGCTACGGTGGATGAGTTGACGCAGTCGTGTGGGTTGACCCAGGCTGAGGCGCAGTTGATGAGTAAGCTTCACAAGAGCTGACTGGGTACATATCCGTTATTTAGGTCACGGCGACTTATGGTTCCGCTCTTACAGCGGGTCACTTTTGG